>CAZTZW010000620.1:0-1500 GCA_964618085.1 uncultured Elusimicrobia bacterium | reverse complement strand
AGGACCCAGCCGCAGTCCGGGTCCGCGTCGAAGGCGCGCGTGCAGTCCGCCTCGGCCAGCCGCGCGCGGCCCAGTTCGAGCTTGGCGCGCGCGCGCAGCAGCAGGTGCCAGCCTTCCGTCGCCCCGGCCAGGAGCTTCGACGCCTCGGCCGGGCGGCCGGCGGCCAGCAGGCGCGCGGCGCGCGGTCCTTCGATGCGAGGCGCGCTCATCGGGCCACCGGGACGGCCGCCGCGGTGCCGTGACGCTCGGCGTAGCCGCGCTCGAAGCCGAGGCATTCGGGCGACAAGGAGCAGCGGCCGCACACCTCGGTCTTCACCCGGTCGCGGCGCTCTTCTTGGAACGCGCCGTCCTTCATGCCGGCCGGGTCCACGAGCAGGCGCGCGTCGGCCTCTTTCTTCCAGTTGAAGAGACGGTCCTTGTGCTCGGGGAGCAGGCACGGCGGCGCGTTGCCGATGCGCAGCTTAGTATCGCCGCCGGCCGCACGGGCGGCGGCGACGGCGGCCTGGAGGACCGGACGCGCGTCGGCGACGTCCAGGCGGAGGTCCGCCGCGTTGTCGGCCATCAGGCCTTCGTAGTGCGGCAGATAGGCTTGGAGCTCGACCACGGCCGGGTCGCCCGCGAAACGCGACACGAACGCGGGAAGACTCTCGTAGTTAGTCCGCGTCATCACGAAGTTGAGGACGAGCGGGATGCGGCGCGCCTTGAGATGCTCCAGCGCCGCGAGGACCTTGTCGAAGGCCCCGGGCACTTCCAGCATGCGGTCATGGGTCGCCGCGTCCGCGCCATGGATGGAGACGACGCAGAAGGTCAGCCCGGCCTCGACCAGAGCGTCGGTGTACGCCGCGTCGGCCAGGAGCAAGGCGTTGGTGATGATGCCCGCGTGCGCGTAGCCGGCCTTGCGCGACAGGCGCAGCAAGGCGGGCAGGTCCTTGAGCAAGGTGACCTCGCCGCCGGAGAAGGTGACGCCGTCGTGGCCGGCGGCGCGCTCGCGCACGAGCACGGCGGCGACCTCCTCCAAGGAGAGCCGCCACTTGATGAGCTCCGGCGTGAGCTCGGGGTTGTAGCAGAAGCCGCACTTGGCCTGGCAGGCGTAGTTGAGGAAGACGTGCAGGGACTTCGCGGGACCGCTCACGCGAGCATCTCCCGAGCCGCCGCCTCGCCCAAGCGCGCGCGCTCCAGGGACGGGTCCAGGCGCCGGGCGGCGAGGAAGTCGGCGTGAGCCTGCTGCGGGCGTCCCAGGCGCAGCCGGGCCTCCCCCCGCCACTGCCGCGGCAGAGCGAAGCGCGGGGCCAGTTCCGCCGCGCGCGTGAGAGCGCGCTCGGCCTCCTCGGCCCTCCCGGCCGCGAGCAGGGCCTCGCCCCGCCAGGCCGCCGTCCACGGCGCGGCGGCGTCGAGACGCGCCGAGTCGGCGAAGGCGGCCAAGGCCTCCTCCAGGCGCCCCGAAGCGCGCGCGTCGGCGCCGCGCCAGGCCAGCCGCCACGCCTTCGCGCGCCCGCTGCG
>CAZTZW010000619.1:0-1502 GCA_964618085.1 uncultured Elusimicrobia bacterium | reverse complement strand
GCCGCGGCCCGGCCGCGCAAGGCCCTGCTCCTGGCCGTCGAGGCGGGCAAGCCGCGCGGCGCGGGCCTGGGCCTGGCGGCGGGCGCGGAGTACACGCGCGAGTTCGCGAAGGACGTCGCGGGCTCCGTGCGCGGCGGCCTGGACCTGTCGCGGCGAGACCTCGGGGCCTTGGCCGTCATGAGCCTGGGCGGCGGGGTCCGCTGGGGCGTCGTGGAGGCGTCCGTCGCCTGGCGTCCGGGCGGCCTGCTCGGGGACTCGTTCAGCTACTCGCTGTCGGCCCGCTTCTAGCGGCGGCCGGCCCGGGCTATCGGGGGGACTTGTCCCAGGACGCCTTGGAGCCCGCCTCGTCGATGACGGCGAGCTGGGCGTCGGCCCGGCGCACGGGGCGCTTGGCCTTGGCCCGGGTCTTGGGCTTCTCGACGAGGCCGTCGACGGGCGCCGGTTCGGCCAGGGCCGTCCGCTCGGCGGACGCTTCGTCGCCCAGGGCCAGATCGATGCCGGTCTTGCTGCCGCGCACCAGCACCGCGGCGGTGATGCCGCCGTTGACCTGGGTGATCTGCTTGGCCAGGATCTGCTTCATCAGCGGGTCCGAGGCGAGCTCGGCGGGCATGTTGGCGCGCGCCGGAGCGCTCGTCGCCGCCATCGCCGCCGCCAGGAGGATCCACGCCTTCATGCTATGAGGATAGCCGGGAGGCGGGCCGGCGTCGCGTGTCCTAGGGCCCGGGAGGGACTAGGTCCAAGGACCTACCGGAGGTCGTTGGTGCCGGTGCAGACGGTGCCGGCCTCGCAGGCGGCGGGCGTCGCCTCGAGCGCGGGAGAACGGCCCGGGTCGAACTGCCCGCCGGAGCCGCGGATGTATCGCTGGACGGTGTCCTCGGCCCGGTTCAGGCGGTCCCAGCCGGCGGTGGAGTTCATGAGGGCCGGCATGTCGATCTTCGCCGTGCGAGGCGCTTGGCGGCCGCCGTTGGGGGCCTCGGCCCCGGCGCCGGGGTCGGTCCCCGCGGCGCCGCCGTTGTCGGCGATGAGGCCGGAGAACATGTCCGCGACGTCGGCGGGGTCGGTCCGGTCGGCGGCCCCGTCGCCCGGGAGCGTCCCGTCGCCGGCGGCCGCGGCGGAGACGGGGTCGGGTTTGGGGGCGGGGGTGGTCCCGGCGAAGCCGCCGGTGCTGTCGAAGCCCTTGTTGGCGGCCTTCTCGCGCTCCTTCGCCTCGCGCTCCTGCGCCGCCGCCCGGGCCAGCTCGTCGGGGGTGGGGGCGCGGCAGTCCTGCAGGTCGCAGACCAAGGTGCCGTTCGGGGTGGTGACGACGGTCTTCTCGCCGGGCGGCACGGCGTTGGCGGCGCCCGGGCCGGGGCCGGCGCCGGTGCCCACCGTCCGGCAGGGGATGCGCGTGCAGGTGGGGCTGAGCCAGGGAGTCCCGTCGGGGGACATCGAGGAGGCGGCGTTGAAGGCCGAGGCCTGCGCCTTCTCGCCCTGCTTCTGCTCGCACTGGGAAGCCCAGCACT
>CAZTZW010000618.1:0-1516 GCA_964618085.1 uncultured Elusimicrobia bacterium | reverse complement strand
CAAGATCCTTTCCCCCGACGAGGTCCGCACCCTCATCTCCGCCAGCGGCACCGGCAGCGGCGACGGCGAGGAAGGGCTCAAGATCGACAAGCTGCGCTACAACAAGCTCATCATCATGGCCGACGCCGACGTCGACGGCCAGCACATCCGCACCTTGATCCTCACCTTCTTCTACCGCCAGATGAAGCAGCTGGTGGAGAACGGGCACATCTACATCGCCCAGCCGCCGCTATTCAAGGTCAAGAAGGGCAAGACCGAGATGTACATCGACAACGACGAGAAGATGGAGCAGTGGCTGCTCAATGAGGGCCGCAACTCCGTCAAGGTCACCGCGTTCAACCCGGCCAACGGCAAGTCCAAGGAGCTGGAGAGCGACGACCTGCGCGACCTGCTGAAGGTCATCGCCGAGCTCGAGAGCCTGCTGCGCCACATCGAGCGCAAGGGCCTGCACCTCGAGAACTTCATCGAGTTCAACAACGCCGCCAAGTACCCGCTCTACCGCGTGGAGGAGAACGCGGGCGAGTACAAGTTCTTCTACTCCGAGAAGGAGTGGAAGGCCTACCGCGACGCCTACGTGGCCGAGCAGAAGGCCAAGCTCCTCGCCGAGCGCGCGGAGAAGACCAAGAAGACCCCCGCCAAGGGCGAGAAGGCCCCGGCCGAGGGCGAGGCGCCGCTCGTCGACGTCGACAGCGCTATGTCCGAGGCCGACGAGGAGTCCCTGGAGCCCGACTACCAGGAGCTCTGGGAGATGCCGAAGCTCGCGAAGGTCGCCGACAAGCTCAAGGACCTCGGCCTCGACGTGAAGTGGTACGAGGTCGTCCGCGACGAGAAGACCAAGCCCCTGTTCAAGGCCAAGACCCAGCACGCGGAGACCGACGGCTACTCCCTGCGCGACCTGCTCGAGTCCGTCCGCGAGGCCGGCCGCTCCGGCGCGCAGATCCAGCGCTACAAGGGTCTCGGCGAGATGAACCCCGAGCAGCTGTGGGAGACCACGATGGACCCGAAGCGCCGCCGCCTGCTGAAGGTGGTGCTGCAGGACCCCGCCGACGCCGAGCTGGCCTTCACGACCCTCATGGGCGACAAGGTCGAGCCGCGCCGGCAGTTCATCGAGAAGCACGCCAAAGAAGTGAAGAATCTCGACATCTAACCTCGGAGACCACTAGACCATGTCCAAGCCCGAGCAGCCCGAACTCACTCCCGAGAACTACGGCAACATCATCCCGCGCGACCTCGGCGCGGAGATGCGCGGCTCCTACATCGACTACTCGATGTCGGTCATCGTCGGCCGCGCCCTGCCCGACGTGCGCGACGGCCTCAAGCCCGTGCACCGGCGCATCCTCTACGCGATGCACGACGAGGGTCTCGCCTCCAACAAGAAGTACTCCAAGTGCGCCGGCGTCGTCGGCGAGGTGCTCAAGAAGTACCACCCGCACGGCGACTCCGCCGTGTATGACACCATGGTCCGCATGGCCCAGGACTTCTCGCTCCTCCATCCCCTCATCGACGGCCAGGGCAA
>CAZTZW010000617.1:0-1518 GCA_964618085.1 uncultured Elusimicrobia bacterium | reverse complement strand
CCGAGGGCTTCGACATGCTCGACATCGTCTCCGCGACCGACCACCTCGGCCCCGTCGACATGAAGGGCTACATCCGCCAGCCCAACTTCAACCCCTTCCTCCCCGACGGCGCGACCCCGGAGATCGAGTCGGCCGCCACCGCGGGCTACCCCTACCGCCCCGCCTTCGACCTGCTGTGGTGCTTCTACTCCACGGGCAGGAAGGCGCGCGTGTTCGTGCGCCTGGAGCTGCCGCGGGAGGGGACCACGGTCCCCAGCCTCTGCTCCCTTTATAAGAGCGCGGACTGGCAGGAGCGAGAGACCTTCGACCTGTACGGCATCAAGTTCGAGGGCCACCCCAACCTGACCAAGATCCTGACGCCCTCGTTCACCGTCGGGCATCCCCTGCGCAAGGACTACGTGCACGTGAAGGATAAATACGATGAGTAACATCATGAGCGCGGGCGCCGACGCCTCGACCATCCCGGGCCTGAAATCCGACCAGCTCTTCATCAACCTCGGGCCCCAGCACCCGTCGACCCACGGCGTGCTGCGCGTGGGCCTGACCGTCGAGGGCGAGGTCATCGTCAAGGCCATCCCCGACGTCGGCTACCTGCATCGCGGCACCGAGAAGCTCGCCGAGGTCCGCTCCTTCCACCACTGCGTCGTGCTGACCGACCGCTGGGACTACGTCTCGGCGATGCCCAACAACCTGGTGTTCTGCCTCGCGGCCGAGAAGCTGCTCAACGTGAAGGCCCCGCCGCGCGCCGACGCCCTGCGCGTCATCACCTGCGAGATGAACCGCATCGCCTCGCACCTGCTGTTCTTCGGCACCTACGGCATCGACATCGGCGCCTACACGCCCTTCCTGTACGCCTTCCGCGAGCGCGAGATGGTCCTCGACCTCTTCGAGATGCTCTGCGGCGCGCGCTTGACCTACAACTACATCCGCGTCGGCGGCGTGATGGTAGACCCCTCGCCCGAGTGGTTCGCGCGCACCTCCGAGTTCCTGAACTACTTCAAGCCGCGCCTCGACGAGTACGACACCCTGCTGACGTACAACCCCATCTTCATGGCCCGCACCAAGGGCGTGGGCGTCATCAACAAGCAGGACGCGCTGGACTGGGCGCTGACCGGCCCCAACCTGCGCGGTTCCGGCGTCGCCTACGACGTCCGCAAGGACGACCCCTACTGCGGCTACGAGAACTACAAGTTCGAGGTGCCCGTCCAGGAAGGCGGCTCGTGCTGGGACCGCTACTTCTGCCGCGTCTCCGAGATGCGCCAGTCCGTCTCCATCATCGAGCAGGCGCTCGCGACGATCCCGGCCGGCGACTTCATGGCCAAGGGCGTGGCGAAGCTGCCGCGCCCCGCGCCCGGCGAGTCCTACGCCCACGTCGAGGCCTCCCGCGGAGACCTGGGCATCTACCTCGCCTCCGACGGCGGCGTGTCGCCCTTCCGCATGCACGTGCGCGCGCCGTCCTTCATCAATCTCGCCATGCTCCAGGAGCGCCTCGTCGGCATGAAGGTGTCCGACGTCATC
>CAZTZW010000616.1:0-1520 GCA_964618085.1 uncultured Elusimicrobia bacterium | reverse complement strand
CACTCTTTCCCTACACGACGCTCTTCGATGT
This sequence comes from uncultured Elusimicrobia bacterium, assembly GCA_964618085.1. Taxonomy (GTDB): domain Bacteria; phylum Elusimicrobiota; class Elusimicrobia; order UBA1565; family UBA9628; genus GWA2-66-18. The sequence continues at coordinate 1,489 of CAZTZW010000616.1, read as the reverse complement.
CGGCGCCCACGGCGGGCGCTTCCGACTCTCCGGCGCCGGCGGACGCGCCGGTCGTCGAAGCCTTCTCCAGGATCTGGACGCGGCGCGCTTCGACTTCCATGCCGGAGCGCTTCGCGCCTTCCTTGTCCTGGTACTCGTAGCTGCGCAGGCGGCCCTCGACGTGCACCGGGCTGCCCTTCTTCAGGCGCTTGCCGCACTGCTCGGCGGCGTCGCGCCAGACGGAGATGTTCACGAAAGTCGTGTCGTCCTTCCACTCGCCGGACTTGGCGTCCTTCACGCGGCGGTTGACGGCCAGGCCGAAGCGGCAGTTCGCCACGCCGCCCGCCGTGTACTTGAGCTCCGCGTCGCGCGTCAGGCGCCCGGTCAAAAGAACGGTGTTCTGCTCGGGCAGGCGGATTTCGGCCATGGGTACCTCGAAGTCGCCTTTAGGCCTGGACGGCGGCGGGAGCGGCCGGCTTCGCCTTCTTGGGCTTCTTCTCGCGCATCTTGCGGTCGCGGACGAGGACGGTCATGTCGCGCAGGACCGTATCGGAGACGCTGAAATTATGGGCGAGCTTCTTGAGGAGCGCGGGCTGGGCCTTGTACTTGAAGTACGCGTACACGCCTTCGCGGGCCTTGCCGATGAAATGGGTGAGCTTGCGGCGGCCCCACACCTCGGAGGTGACGATCTCGCCGCCCTCGCCCGTGATGGTCTGCTTCGTCTTCTCGACGAACTCGGCGACCTCGGGGTCGGACAACACCGGCTTCAGGATGAGGACCGTCTCGTAAATCAACATGATGTGACACACTATATCAAAAGCGTCCGACGATGACAAGCGTTTTCTCGCCTCCGGCCTTGACGCCCCCCCTCCGCGGAGGTAACCTTCCTATGATAAGGTCCTTCGCCACGCACGACCCATGACCCGCTCGACGCGCTCTTGGACGGCCCTCGCGGCCCTGCTCCTCGCCGGCTCCGCCGGCGCGGCCGAGTCGCTGTCCTTCCGCTCCTGGACCTCGCGCGCCCAGCGGCAGGAGCGCGAGAAGGACCTGGCCGCCGCCCACTCCTCCTGGTCCAACGCCCTCTCGGTGTGGCGCGAGAAGGACGGCCAGGCCGCGCGCGCGCGCGTCCACTGCGCGCGCGCGGCGCTGCGAGAGAAGTCGGGCGATGAGACCGGCGCGCTCGGCGACTACACCGAGTGCCTGGGCGTCGACAAGAAGAACGCCAAGGCCTACCATCGCCGCGGCGTCCTCCTCCTCAAGTCCGGCAAGCGCCCCGAGGCCATCGACGACCTGTACAAGGCCGTCGCGCTCGACATCCGCTTCGGCGCGGCCTACTTCGACCGCGCCCGCGCGTACGAAGAGGGCGGCGAGGCGCTCTTCGCCAAGGAGGACTACAAGCGCGCCTGCGAGCTCGGCGTGAAGGACGCGTGCGCGAAGGCCGCCGGCCTCAAGGCCGGGCGCACCGCGCCCAAGCCGGCGCCCGCCGCGGGGCCCGCGCTCGAGCCCGTCC
>CAZTZW010000615.1:0-1523 GCA_964618085.1 uncultured Elusimicrobia bacterium | reverse complement strand
CGCGCCGTCGCGTCCACCCAGCCGCCCCACAACGTCCCCGACCAGCCGCCGCGGCGGGCGGCGAAGCCGGCGTTGACCTTGTGCCGGGGCGCCGCGCCCGCCAGGGGCACGCGGGAGCCCGCGTCGTCTCGCAGGCTCTGATAGGACCAGTTCACGTAGCCGTCGAGGCCCCGCCCCAGCCGGGCATCGAGACCGGCCTCCAGGCCCACGGCGCTCAAGGCGCCCTGGTTGGCGTAGCTGCCCGCCAGCGACGCCGTCGGCGCGACGGCGCTCACAACCGCGGGCGGGGTGGCGATGATGCGGTCCTTCAGGCGGTAGTACCAGCCCGTCAGGGAGGTGGACACGGCGCCCAGGCGCGCCGCGTGGGCGAGCTCGACCTGGAACAGGTGCTCGGGGCTCAGGTTGCGGCGCCCGTCGGTAGCGACCGTATAAGAGGTGAAGGGCGGGTTGGGGAGGTCGCCGCCCGGATTGGGCACGGTCTGCGTGAAGCGCAGGTAGCTCTCCAGCATCGTGGGGTTGCGGAAGGACGTGCCCACGGAGGCGCGGAAAGTATGCACGTCGCCGGGCGAGTAGATGACGCTGCCGCGCGGGGAGAAGGTGAAAGGGGTCAGGGGGTGGCGGTCCAGGCGGACGCTGGCCGCCGCGGTCCAGCGCTCGCTCGCGCGCCAGCGGTTCTCCATGAAGAGCGCCCACAGGTCCTGCGCCGCGGCGCCTCCGTCCAGGGCCGAGGAACGCGCCTCGTTGCGGCGGTAGCTGCCGCCGACCGTGAGGTCGTTGTCCAGCGGGAGGACGATCTCGTGGCGGACGTTCAGGTCGAAGGCGTCGTAGTCCACGCCGGGCTCGTTGAGGGCGCCGAACTCGCGCAGGACGGCCCGTTCCCGGTTCCAGTAGGCCCGCGCGCTCGAGGCGCCGCGGCGGTAGTCGCCGCGCAGGAAGCCCGCCGTCCCCGTCTCGAAGGCGGCGCCGGAGCCGCCCGTGGTGGTCTGCGCCTCGAGCGCGGCGAGACCCGCGGAGAGGGCCAGGCGCGAGTCGGCGTCCGGCTCCCAGCCCACCGCCCCATGGAAGCGGCCCGAGCGCGCCGCCGGGCGGCTCTGGTCGTCGAAGCGCGAGACCGCGCGGGCGCCGCCGGAGACCTTATAGTCCAGGCGCCCCGAGCGGCGGCCGTACAGGGCCGCGCCCGCCGCGTTGCCCCGTCCCCCGGAGACGGCGGCGCGCCCGCCCAGGCGCTCGGGGCTCTTGGTGATGATGTTGACGACGCCGGAGACGGCATTGGCGCCGTAGAGGGCGGAGGCCGGCCCCTGCACGACCTCGACGCGCTCGATCTCCTCGAGAGTCACCGGCAAGGTCTCCCAGGTCAGGTAGTCGAACATGGGGTTGAGGACGGCGCGCCCGTCCAGGAGGACCAGCACGCGGTCGTGCAGGGGCCCCACCAGGCCGCGGATGCCGACCTCGCCCTGCGCCGCGCGGGTCTGCATGACGTCCACGCCGGGCAGGCGGCGCAGGGCGTCCCACACGTCGCGGAC
>CAZTZW010000614.1:0-1550 GCA_964618085.1 uncultured Elusimicrobia bacterium | reverse complement strand
GCCGGCGTGATCTCGTAGCGCGTGATGACGGGGCCGGGCGCGTAGCCGGAGACGTGCGCCTCGATCTCGAAGCTCTTGAGCGTGCGCTCGAGGTCGGCGACGGCCTGCGCGATCTCGGCCTCGGTGGGCTTGCCGCGGTGGCGCTCGTCGGAGGGCATGCGCAGCAGGTCGAGCGGCGGCGCCTTGTAGTCCTTGTAGGCGGCGGGCGCGGGCGCGGCGGGGCGCGGTGCGTCGGCGGCCGCGGGCTTGGCCTTGGGCGCTTTATCCTCGATGAGCACGAGAGGCTTGTGCTCTCGCGTGTCGACGGCCTTGGGCTTGGGAGCGGGCGCCGGGGTCTCCTTCTCCTCGACGGGCTTTTCGACCTTGGCCTTCGTCTTGGCCGCCTCGTTGGAGGCCGGGGCCTTGGCCTTCATGTCCTTGAGCTGGCCGCGCGCCTTCTTGAGCTCCTCCCAATCCTCGGAGAGGAGCTTGGCGAAGGCCTGGGCGGCCGAGGACCACTGGATCTCGAAGCAGACCTGCAGGGAGAAGAGGAAGACGCCGAGGCCGGCGATGAACTCCCCCGCCGCGCCGAGTCCGGCGCCGAGCACTCGGCCTGTCGCCGCGCCGACGGTGCCGCCGGCGAGCGAGGCCTCGTAGCCCATCCAGTCGCCCATCTGCGCGGCCAAGGACGCTCCCGACATGAGGCCGAACGCCGAGGCCAAGGAGGTGCTGATCCAGCCCGAGCTCTTGCCGCGCAGCACGTGCTGGAGCAGGCCGTTGAACATGAAGGCCGGCAGCAGGTAGGCCGCCGAGCCGAGCAGCTTGAACAGGAACTCGCTGACGTGCTGGCCGATGACGCCCGACCATGCCGGGAACAGCAGGGCCCAGCCGAGGTACACCGCGCCGAGGAAGAACGCGACCCAGCGGAGGGCCGACGGCAGGATATCCTTGCGCGCCTTGGACGACTTCGTCGCCTTCGCCGCCGAGCGGTATCTGTTCGTGGGCATGGGCGTGAATTATAGCGGTTTTTTCCGCGCTTTCCAGGGGGGCGCGGCGCGCTCATCGATGATATAATCGGACGCGATGCGCGCTCTCCGCGGTCTGCTGGTCCTGCTCGTGTTGTCCGCCTCCGGCTGCGCCGCCGTCCAGGCGCGCCGCGAGGACGGCGCGACCGAGTTCTACGCGGGCACGCGCGAGAACGTCGAGCAGCTCCGCTCCCCCAGCGAGGAGGACCGCGTGCTCTACCGCCTCCTGTACGTCATCGACCTCCCCTTCTCTTTCCTGCTCGACACCTTGCTCATCCCCGTCGACTACCTCCGCCGCTCGAAAGCCGACTGAAGCAGGGGACTGTCCCCTTAAGCTGTGGGACACTCTTTGTTCGATAAAGGGAAGCGCCCCGGAGGGGTTCCCCTCCGGGGCGCTCACGTTCCTGACGACGCGGGTTACCGCGCGATGATGTAGAGGTCTTGGCCGGACTTCACCGGCTTGCCGTTCTCGACCATGCACTTGACGACGGTGCCGCCGAACTCGGCCTTGATCTCGATGAAGACCTTCATGGCCTCGATCATGGC
>CAZTZW010000613.1:0-1561 GCA_964618085.1 uncultured Elusimicrobia bacterium | reverse complement strand
GTGCCTGGCCGCCGTCGCGGTGGTGCGCCACCTCGCGGTCGCGCTCCCGCGCATGGAGCTCGCCCAGACGCTCACGCGCCCGGGCGACGCCTTCATCGAGGCGCCCGAGCCACTGCGCGTCCCCGCCCAGGAGCTGGCCGACAAGACCGGCGGCTCCGCCGCGGCGCGCGCCGCGGCCATCCGCGACGCCTTCGACTGCGTCGCCGAGGCCGACATCCGGCGCTCCTGGATCGAGAAGCGCTCGACCATCGTGCTGAAGCTGCGCTCGCCCATCGCGCACGCGATGCGCCGCGGCAAGGCGGCGGGCTTCTTCGGCGACGACGGGAGCGTCTTCACCGCGCCGGAGGGCTTGTTCGTCCTGACGGGTCCCTCGGTGGACGTCGCCGACGCGCCGCGCGCGGAGCTGGAGACGCTCGCGCGCGAGTGGGGGAAGATCGCCGCGCCGGGCGCGCTGCCCGCGCCGCTGGCGCGGTTCGTGCACCGCTCTCGCGAGGACGGCTGGGCGGCGCAGCTCGAGGACGGGACCGAGGTGGTCTGGGGCCGCCTGGAGTTCACCTCCGAGAAGCTGTCGCGCCTGGCCGAGGCCTTGGCCGACGCGCGCCGCCGCGAGGACGGGCTGTATTCCGCCGATCTGAGATGGTTCGAGGACGGCAAGGTGTTGCTGCGCCCGACGGCGCGGCTGGGGGCGGTGAGATGATCAAAGGCGCGATGCGGCGTCAGTCCAAGCCGGACGTGGTGGCGGGTCTCGACATCGGCAGCGGCCGCGTGACCTGCCTCATCGGGTCCGTGGACCCCGGCACCGGCGCGGTCACCGTGCTCGGCGGCTCGAGCGTGGTGTGCCGCGGCCTGAAGGGCGGCGTGGTCATCAACATCATCGAGGCCGCGTCCGCCGTGACGCGCGCCGTCGAGGAGGCCGAGGCGGCCGCCGGCGCGACCGTGTCCTCCGTGTGGCTCGGCGTGCGCGGATCGCACCTCCAGAGCTTCAACAACCGCGGCGCCTTCAACATCGCGCGCACCGACCGCGAGATCACGGCCGACGACGTCGCCTCGGTCGTCTCCAGCGCCAAGGCCATCCCGCTCTCCACCGACCGCGAGATCCTGCACGTCGTGCCGCAGGGCTTCTCGCTGGACCGCCAGCGCGGCGTGCCGCACCCCGTGGGCATGGAGGCCTCGTTGCTCGAGGTGGACGTCCATCTCGTCACCGCGTCCTCGGCCCACCTCAACAACGTCATGAAGACCGTCGGCCAGGCGGGCTTCGAGGTCGTCGAGCCCGTGTACGGCCTGCTCGCCGCCGGCGAGCTGCTGGTGACCCAGGAGGAGAAGGAGCTCGGCTGCGTCATCGTGGACATGGGCGGCCAGTCCATCTCGCTGGGCGTCTACTGCGAGGGCTCCATCAAGTACTCGAAGGAGATCCCGCTGGGCTGCGACTCCATCACGCGCGACCTCGCGGTCGGCCTGAAGACCTCCATCGTCACCGCCGAGAAGATCAAGGTCGAGCACGGCATCTCGCACCCCTCGCTGCTCAACGGCGACCACGAGTTCGACTGCCACGGCATCGACG
>CAZTZW010000612.1:0-1567 GCA_964618085.1 uncultured Elusimicrobia bacterium | reverse complement strand
GGCCGCGACCTCGCCGCCCGCGACCACGCGGAGGCGCTCGAGGACCCCGCGCCCCTGCTGCGCCCGTTCTTCGACGAGCGGCTGGCCGGTCCGCGGCCGAGCGCCCCCGCCGCCGCGCATCTCGCCGCCGAGGCCGCGGCGCGCGGGACCCCCGGCCTGGAAGCCCGCATCTCCTCCGACGCCGCCAAAGGCGTCCTCTCCGAGACCTTGAAGGCGCAGCTGCGCCGCTACTTCGTCGACGAGCGCCGGCGCTGGAACGCGCTCAACGCGCGCGCCGAGCTGGCGCGCCTGCGCAAGGCCTCCGGCCGCGAGCTCACCGAGATGGCGGCCGTCACGGCCCCGCTAGCCTCGCGCAGCGGCGTGCTGGAGAAGGCCGAGGCGACGTCCTCCCGTCCCGGCGCGACCGGCGAGGCGCCGCGCCTGCGCTCGGCCGGCCTGCACCTCTCCGAGCCCTCGCGCCTGGGCCAGCACGAGCTCGGCGACGAGATCGTCTTCAGCGGCGCCTACTGGGTGGACGGCCTGCCCGAGGGCAAGTCCATCGAGGTGGAAGAGACCACCTTCGCCGAGACCGAGGAAGGCTTCTTCGCCGTGGACAGCCGCCGCGCGCGCCGGTCCAACGGCGGGCCTTATCCCTACGTGCGCAAGCTGCGCCTGGACGCCCCCGGCTCCTTCGTCGCGCGCGCCGTCGTGTCGGCGGAGACCGGCGGGGCGCTGTCCGAGCGGGTGGAGGTCAAGGTCGCGCCCGATTTCGAGCTCGCGCTCGCCAAGGAGGCCGAGGCCGCGTCGCGCCGCCAGGCCTGCGAGCCCAAGGACGCCGAGAGCGCCTACGCGGCTCTCGAGGCGCTCGTCGCCGAGCCCGCCAAGGCCAAGCCGCAGTACAAGGCCTTGGCCGCGCGCGCCAAGCGGGCGCGCGAGGACTCCGCCAAGGACGCCGCGCGCCTGCTCCAGCTCGACGAGCTCCTGGCCAAGGCCCGTCTGGCCTCCTCCCCGGAGCAGTGCCGCTACTCCACGACCGACGCGGACGCGGGTCTCAAGCTCATCGAGAGCCTCCCCGCGGGCTGCGACCACGCCCGCCCCGAGCTGACCAAGCTGCGCGCCATGACCTCGCGCCGCGCCGCGGACCACGCCTGGTCCATGAAGGCGTCCTCCGAGGCCCGCTCCAAGCGCAAGTCCTGCGACCTCGAGGGCGCCGCGCGCCGCTGGACCGAGGCTTTGGCCGTGCTCGAGGCCGACCCCGCCGCCCGCTGCGGCAAGGCCGCGGAAGAGGCCGAGCTGGCCGCCCGCGAGCTTGCCGAGACCCGCCGCGAGCTGGCCTGGAGCGGCGAGTTCGACAAAGCCCTCGCCAAGGCCGAGACCCAGACCGCTCCCGACGAGCGTCTCGAGCGCGTGCGGCCGGTGCTGGCCCGCGTGCCGTCCTTGACCTCGGCGAAGTGCTTCTCTAAAGCGAACAGCCGCGCCGAGTCCATCGCCAAGAAGGCCGGGACCGATCTCTCGCCCGCCGCGCAGAACGACCTCCTCCGCCGCCTGCCCTCCGACGCCACCCTCGCCTCCGTCTCCGCCGAGGTGC
>CAZTZW010000611.1:0-1567 GCA_964618085.1 uncultured Elusimicrobia bacterium | reverse complement strand
CCGGCACGGTGGCGCTGACCAACAACCTCCTGCGCCCGCGCCAGAACACGGTGATGACCGCGGACGTCACCATCTTCACCGCCGGCCGCGTCACGCTGAAGATCTACACGCCCGACGGCCGGGCGGTGCGCACGCTCCTGGACGACGTGAAGCCCCAGGGCTCCTTCACCGTCACCTGGGACGCCCGGGACGGGCAGGGGTCGACCGTGGCCAGCGGCCTCTACGTCCTGCGCTCGCTGGGGCCCAAACTCGACGGCCGCTCGAAGATCCTGGTGATCAAGTGAGCGGCCTCGCGCTCGCGGCCCTGCTCCTGCTGCCCCCCGCCGCGGCCTCCGCCGCGTCGACGGCGGGCGGCACCCTGCGGCGCCCCGTCTCGGCCCGCGCCGCGGCCATGGCCGACGCTTTCTCCGCCGTGGCCGGCGGCACCGATTCCTTCGGCGCCAACCCCGCGGGCCTGACGGCGGCGCGCCCGGAAGCGCGCTCCCTCTTCTCGCACGGCTCCGTCGAGGATTCGTTCGGGTTCCTGGGGACCGTCGTGCCGTGGCGCGGCGCGGCGCTGGGCGGCGGACTCGCCTACTACGACGCCGGGCGCATCGACATCATCAGCGCGACGGGCGCGCGCGAGACCCGCACCGCCCAGCGCGACATGATCGGGTCCCTCGGCGCCTCCGTCCCGCTCGGCGGCGGCCTGTACGCCGGCGGCCTGGCCCGCTTCTACCGCTTCGAGCTGGGCGGCGAGGCGCGCGCCTCGGGCGCGGCGTTCGACGGCGGGGCGCGCTGGAAGACGCCGGTCCCCGGACTCTCGCTAGGCGCCGCCATCCAGAATGTCGGCCCCGGCGTGAAGTACGAGGTCGACTCCGACCCGCTCCCGCTGACCGTCCGCGGCGGCGCGGCCTGGACGTGGAGCGCCGCCCCCTCGAAGATCGAGGAACTGTCCTATTCCGGCACGCGGCTGACCCTCACCGCGGACGCCGTGAAGGTGCGCGACGAGCGCGTCCGCGGCGGCGTCGGGGCGGAGTTCGGCCTCGATTTCGGGCCCACGACCTCGGTGATGCTGCGCGGCGGCTGGAAGCTCGGCTCGGAGACCGACTACGTCACCGCCGGCGTCGGCGTGAGCGAGAAGCGCTTCTTCATGGACTACGCGCTCGGCGCCCGCCACGACCTGGGCTCCGTCCATCACGTGGCGCTCGGCGTCCGGTTCTAGGAGCGCCATGCCTCGGCGCCGGCTCGGCAAGGCTCTCTGGCGCGGGACCGCGGTCCTCGCGTGCGCCGCGGCCGCGGCCGCCGTCTGGCTGTGCCTCCAGGCGGAGGCCAAGCTCAAGACGCTGAGGCTGGGCGGCCTGGGCGAGAGCTTCTCCACGCGGGTGTGGTCGGCTCCCTACCCCGTGCGCGACGGCGCGAAGGCCGAGGCCGAGCGGCTCCTGCAGCGCCTGGACCGCCTGGGCTACCGCAAGACCGCGGCCGCGCCCGCCAAGGGCGAGTACGCCTGGGACCCGCCGCGCCTGACCGTGCACCTGCGCGGCCACCGCATCCCGGGCTCGTCCCAGGACGAAGGGGTCTACGTCTT
>CAZTZW010000610.1:0-1573 GCA_964618085.1 uncultured Elusimicrobia bacterium | reverse complement strand
GATCGCCGGGAGCGCGCCGAGCAGGTCCGCGGGGCCTTCGGACTGGCGCCGTGGGCGACGGGGCTGGCCGCGGGACGGCGGCTGCTGCTCGTCGACGACGTGTGCGCGACGGGCGAGACGCTGGAGGATTGCGCGCGGGCGCTGCGGGCGGCGGGGGCGCGGGACGCGACGGCCTTGGTGTTCGCGCGCGCGAGCGCTACTTGAGCCCGAACATCTTCTTCCACCAGGGCGCGGGCGCCGCCTCGGGCGCCTTGGTACGCACCTGCGACACCTCGGCGGCGGCGCCGACGTGGACGGGCAAGGTGAAAAGGAAGGTGGACCCGGTCGAGCCGTCGCTCTCCACCCACATCTTCCCGCCCTGGAGGTGCACCAGCGCCTTGGCGATGGAGAGGCCCAGGCCCGTGCCGCCCACGTGCATCTCGCCCGCGGCGATCTGCACGAACTTCTCGAAGATGCGGGCCTGCTCCGCCTGCGGGATGCCGGGACCGGTGTCCTTGACCGCGAACTCGACGAAGCCTTGGTTGCCCTCGGCGCGCTTGGTCAGCTTGACCGTGATCTTGCCGCCCGCGGGCGTGAACTTGATGGCGTTGGAGAGGAGGTTGACGATGACCTGGACGGTGCGCGGCGCGTCGGTGGCCACGATGGGCAGGCCGCTCGCGGACTGGAGCGTCAGCTCGACGCGCTTCTTCTGCGCCCACGGCTGGAGGCCGTCGACGGCGTCCTGCGCGACCTTCACGGGGTCGTTGGGCTTGGGGTAGACCGTCATCTGGCCGGACTCGAGCTTCGAGAAGTCGAGGATGCTGTTGATCATCTCGGCCAGGCGGTCGGAGTTCTTGAGCGCGGTGTTGAGCATCCGCGTCTCCTCCTCCTCGATCTTGCCGGCCATCTGGCCCTGCATGATCTCGAGCGCGGCGCGGATGGACGAGAGCGGCGCGCGCAGCTCGTGGGTGACGTGGGCGACGAAATCGCGCTGCATCTTCTGAAGCTCGCGATGCTTGGCTGCGTCGGGCAGGGCGGAGACCATGCCGACGACCTTGCCGTCCTCGGTCTTGACGACGGCGGAGGAGGCGCGCAGGGTCTTCTGAGTGTCGGCGACGCCCTGGCGGTGGACGTCGGTCTTGATGTCGCGATCGTTCGGCGCCTGGAGCTCGGACGCCACGGTCACGACGAACTGCTCGCTGACCTTCTCGGTGATGGGCTTGCCCGCGGCCTGCGCCAGAGTCGAGCCGTAGATCTGCTCGGCGGCGGGGTTCATCATGAGGATCTTGCCGGCGTCGTCGACGACGACCACGCCCTCGACCATGTCGTTGATGACGCTCTGCGTGCGGACCTGCTCGTTCTCGACGGCCTTCTTCTCGCGCTTGAGCGGGAGGGTGACCTCCTCGACGCGGCGGGCCATGTCCTCCTCGAGCAGCTTCATGACCTGCGCCAGCACCTTCGCGCGCAGGACGGGGTCCGGGACGGACTTCTCGACCAGCGCCATGAGGGTGCGCTCGAGCGAGCCGGACTGGAGCGCGGCCTTGATGTCGGCGATCTGCGCCTCGGGGTCGGCCGCGGCGCCGTCGCCGCCGGT
>CAZTZW010000609.1:0-1580 GCA_964618085.1 uncultured Elusimicrobia bacterium | reverse complement strand
CGGGCGCCTCGACCTGGATTGGTTCAATCAGTACGCGCGCGCCGCGGTGATGTGGACGCGCCCCCTGCTCTCCGAGGAGAACACGCGCTTCCTCGAGGGCCTGACCGCGCGCCTGGAGACGCCGGACTTCACGCTCGCGCACGGCACGCCGCGCAACCCGCCCGAGGAGTACCTGCTCAGCCCCGCGCAGTTCCGCGACAACGCGCCCCTGGTGCGCCGCTGGCCGCTGTTCGTTGGCCACAGCCACATGCCCCTGCTCTTCCGCTTCGTCGAGGGGGACAAGGTGGAGACCCACTTCCTCGAGGACAAGGAGGAGGTGCTGCCGCGCGCCGCCGACGGGACCATCGGCCCCGTCGCGCTCAATCCCGGCTCGGTGGGCCAGCCTCGCGACCAGAACCCGCGCGCCTCCTGCGGCGTCTACGACTCGGACAAGGGCACCTTCCGCGTCGCGCGCCTGGCCTACGACGTGAAGGCGGTGCAGGAGAAGATACGCGCCGCCGGCCTGCCCGAGTACCTCGCCTTGCGGCTGGCCTACGGCCAGTGAACCCGTTATACTCCGGGATATGAGGCTCGTCCCGCTCGTCGCGGCGCTCACGGTGTGCGCGCTGGTCCCCGCTCGCGCCGACGACGGCTACCACCGCACCCAGACGACCATGGACGGCGGCGTCATCATCCCGGGGAGCCGCCCGCCCGGCGACGCGGCCGAGGCGCCCGGGGAGGAGGACGGGCCTTCCGGGGAGTCGTCGGAGGCGGGGGAAGGCGGCTCCGATCAGGCGGAGGCGGGCGCCGCGGCCGCGGCGAAGCAGGCCTCCGGCCAGGCCGCGTCCCGGCGCTCGGCGGCCGCGTCAGCGGCCGCGCGCATGGCCCAGTCGCTCAAGGCCTTGGGCGGAGGCGGGGACGCCGGCGCGCTCGGCGCGCCCGGCAAGACGGCGGGTCCGTCCGCGGGCGCGCACCCGCCCGGCCGTACCGCGGCCCCTTCGCCGGCGCCGCCCTCCGATGCGGGCGCCGCCGCGGGGCCCGCCGGTAGCGCGGAGGACGTGTCGGCCTGGTTCGGCCCCTATCAGGCGCTCGCCGCTTCCCGGGGCCTCGTGCCGTACAAGGGCGCGGACGGACGGGTGGCCTTCCGGCACAAGGACGGCCGGCCCGCCAGCGCGGCCGAGGTCGCCGACCTGCGCGCCGCCGCCGCGCGCGAGCCCGGCGCCCTGGCCAAGTACCCCGATTACTTCAGCGTCATCCCGCGCCCGCACTACGAGCGTCTGCGTGACGACATGGGGACCAACCCGGACCGTCCGGCGTACAAGGACATGACGGTGAGGCCCGACGAGCGCCGCGACTTGGTCTGGGAGCGCTCGTGCGAGCGCGTGTCAGGAGACTGCAATCCCCATGCGGTCGAGTCGAGCTATAAGAAGGACGAGTTCGTGCGGCCCGAGACGGTCAAGAGCCTCTGGGACAGCATATTGGAGATGATGGACCAGGTCCGGGAGGAGCATGCCGCTCCGGACGGCCTATCGAAGCTGTCTGGTCCGCGGCCGTTCTCCGCCGCGCCGCCGGAGCCCGACGGGGCGGCCGAGGCCCGGGGC
>CAZTZW010000608.1:0-1587 GCA_964618085.1 uncultured Elusimicrobia bacterium | reverse complement strand
CGTGCACAAGATAGCGGTAACGAGGGCACGCAAGGATTGGCCTCGGGGATGATCCCAATTCAACGGAAACGTGAAAATAGACAGTGGTGGCATAGTGCCTCGACTTGATACGGGTCGCCTGCCGGCAACAAAGCCCGGCAGAATTCCGGAAGACTACGGAATCGACGGCGTGGGAGAGCGGACGATCAGGCCGCTAGGCAGGGAGGGTGGAAGATCGACGCGGGCAGGAGGAAGGCGTAAGAAACCGGCTTGTAGGATGCGTAGGGCACCGGAACGGGTGGGATAACGATCTCAACGACACCCGGGGAGACAAGATGTGGCCCGCACAAGCACGCATGGCAGACCGCCGTCGTAGCCTTAGCGTCATCGCAGCCGGCCGCGTCCGCAACGCTGTCGAAAAGCACAAGTCCCAGCGCAACCGCAAAAATAAATCGCAGGACTCTATGCCGAATCATCGGCCTGACTATAACAGACCTATGCGGTATTGTCAAACGTGCTCTCTAGTATCACAGGCATGACGCGGGAGTAAGACTTCTACTGGGCCGAGGAATTCGGCGGCACTTGCGGAACCGGAAATACCTCGCAATCTTGAGTTGATCGATGTCGTCGGCGGGGCTTCGCTATTTCGCGGGTCGCGGCTTCTGTCCAGTCCAGCGCTCGGCGTGCTCGGGCTTCGTAAGCAAACATGACTGGCAGCCCGCTCCGCAGCAGCTCTCGACGAGCCGCGCGTTCACCGAGACCATGTCCTCGGGCATCCCGAGCAGGCGCGACGCCTCGGAGACGATGAAGTCGCGCGCGGCCTCGAGGCGCCGGTCCAGTTCGGCGCGGCGCTCGGGATTTCCGGAGCCGCGCTCAAGCGGAATGGCGTCCGCGGGAAGGCCGACCGTGAGGAAGGCCTTCTCCCCTCCGCGAGTCTTTGCGCGCAGGATCTGCCAGACGACCAGCCCGTGCTCTCGTAGGCGCTCGGGAAAGCCGGCGGCGGCCAGCGTCGCGGCGGCCTCGTCCCGCGCGACATCGCGAGAGAGACGCAACGGTTGCGTGCCGCCCGTTAAGGGCGGCGTAGACGCGGAGTTGAAGGTCTGAGCGGGTAATATCGGCAGCGAGATGCGAGGGACGGAAGGCGTCGACGCGCCGCCGTTCGGTGGAGCCGCGGGCCTTCGCGGGGCCGCGGCTTCGCTCACTGCGGACCACGAAAGCAGAATCGCTGAGATGAGGGCGCGCATCGTCATCATAGCCTCGCGATGAAGCCGAGGATCACGGTCGCCGCGAGCGGCAGCGTGAGCAGGAGGATCATCGCCAAGCGCCGCAGCGTCTCGTTGCGCCCGAACGGCCCCCATTCGAAGGCATGCACCGCCTTTACGCCGACGGCGAGCCAGCGCGACAGGCGCGTGCGGAGCGAGAGCATGTTGACCGGCCGGCCGTCGCGTGCCGAGAGATAGAGCCGCAGACCCTTAGGGCCGTTCAGTTCCACGCGGTAAACCGGAAGTTCGGCTTCTTGAAAGTCCTTGTAATGCGCGTCATAGGTCTCGAGTAGTAGCGGCGTGCCCTTGACCGACCATGCGCTCCCTTCGAGCCAGTCTCGCGTCT
>CAZTZW010000607.1:0-1600 GCA_964618085.1 uncultured Elusimicrobia bacterium | reverse complement strand
AGATCCTCTCCGCCGTCCGCGAGAAGCTGCCCGACGCCCCGCAGGTGAAGCCCGAGCATCTCGGGACCCTGCGGACGCTTCGCTCCATCGCCGATTATCTGTCGCAGGGCATGCCGTCCGCGCCCGCCGCGGCTCCCGTCGCCGCTCCCGCGGCCCCGTCCGCCGACGTCCGTCCCGTCCTCCTCGGCATCGTCGCCGACAAGACCGGCTATCCCGCCGACACACTGAACCCCGACATGGACCTCGAGGCCGACCTCGGCATCGATTCCATCAAGCGCGTCGAGATATTGTCCGCGGTGCGCGAGAAGCTGCCGGGGGCGCCGCAGGTCAAGCCCGAGCACCTCGGGACCTTGCGGACGCTGCGTTCCATCGCCGATTACTTGTCCAGCGGCATGACGGGAACGGCCCCGACGGCGACGGTCTCGTCGGACTCGGCGCCGAAGTCAAACGTCCTTCCCGTCCTCCTCGGCATCGTGGCCGACAAGACCGGCTACCCCGCCGACACCTTGAACCCCGACATGGACCTGGAGGGGGACCTCGGCATCGACTCCATCAAGCGCGTCGAGATCCTCTCCGCCGTGCGCGAGAAGCTGCCCGGCGCGCCGCAGGTGAAGCCCGAGCATCTCGGGACCCTGCGGACCTTGCGCTCCATCGCCGACTATCTGTCCGCCGCGCCGAAGTCCGTCCCGGCCGTCGCCGAAGCTGCGCCTACCCTAACGAAAGTGCCTGTCCCTTCTGTTAGGGTCGTGCGTTCCGTGCCTGTCCTGGCGCCCGTGGGGCCGCGGGACGTGTTCCCGCTCAAGGGCGTGGCCATCGCGGTGACGAAGGACTCGGGTCTCGACCAGGCGCTGGCGGCCGAGCTCAAGGGCCGGGGGCTCGACGCCTCCGTCGTCGCGCTGGAGCGGCCCGAGGACCTGCCCGCCGACCTCGGCGCGCTCGTCATCGTCGCGCCGTCGCGCGCCGCGGGACCCGGCTGCCCGTGGACCGCGGAGTCCGAGGCGTGGCTGAAGAAGGCATTCCTGCTCGCGCAGGCGGCCGGACGTTCGTTCGCCAAGACCCAGACGAAAGGCCTCCTGGCCGCCGTGACCCGGCTCGACGGCGGCCTCGGCCTGCTCGGCGGCGCGTCCTCCGACCCGTCTTTCGGCGGCCTCGCCGGACTGGTGAAGACCGCCGCGCGCGAATGGCCCGGCGTGGCCTGCCGCGCCATCGATGTCGATCCCGCTCTGCCCCTGCCCACCGCCGCGTCCTTGCTCGCCAAGGAGCTCGGCTACGAGGCGCCGGTCGAGGCCGCCGTCACGGCTTCCGGCGTGAAGACCATCGTCCTCGAAGAGCGCCCCGCCGCTCCCGTCGCCGGCGAGCCGCGGGCTCCCGGCGACGTCGTCATCGTCACCGGCGGCGGCCGCGGCGTGACCGCGGAGTGCGCCGTCGCGCTCGCCGCCGCCTTCAAGCCGACCCTCGTGCTCGTCGGCCGCTCGCCCCTGCCCGGGACGGAGGACGCGGCCTACGCGTCCGCCAAGACCGAGGGCGAGGTCCGCGCCGCCGACGCCGCGGCCCACAAGGGGCTGGACCCGAAGGCCACCGGCGAGAAGGCCAAGGAGCT
>CAZTZW010000606.1:0-1610 GCA_964618085.1 uncultured Elusimicrobia bacterium | reverse complement strand
GCCGCCACCTCCTCGACCTCGAGGGCGCCGCGGCCGACGCCGAGGCGGCCCTGGCGCTCGACGCGAGCTGCGCGAGCGCGCTCGTCCTGCTCAGCGAGGCCCGGCGCGGCGCGGGGCGCTTCCCGGAGGCCGTCGCCGCCGCGACGAAGGCCGTCGAGGCTGATCCCCGTTGGGCCTGGACTATGGTCGTCCGCGCCAAGGCCAAGCGCTACGCGGGCGACCTGAAGGGCGCGCTGGCCGACACGCTCGCCGCCGAGAAGGCCGACCCCAAGGACCCGGCCTACGCCCTGGGCTGGCGCGGCGAGATACTCCGTAAGATGGGGAAACATAAGGAAGCCGCCGCGGCGCTGGAGAAGGCCGTGAAGGCCCGCCCCAACATCGCCTGGATGCGGGCCCTGCGCGGCGAGGCGCTGCGCGCCTGCGGGAAGAAGGCGGAGGGCTTCGCGGACGTCTTGGAGGCCATCCGGACCGACGGCAACGCCTCCCACGTCTACGACTTCTTGGGGGCCGAGACCCCGACGGTCGCCGCTGACGCGGCGATGGCCTGGACCTACGCCTGGCGCGGCGCGTGGAAGCGCGGCCGCGGCGACGAGGCGGGGGCGCGCGCGGACTTGGACAAAGCTCTGTCGCTCGATCCTTCCCTCTCTTGGGCCCGCGCCTGGCGCGGGGAGCTGCGCCTGCGCGGCGGCGACGGCCCCGGCGCTTTGGCCGACCTCGCCGCGGCGGCCAAGGACCTGCCCGCCTATGCGGACGGGCGCGTCTGGCTGGGCCAGGCCCGTCTGGAGGCCGGCGACGCCAAGGCGGCGCTGAAGGACTTCGACGCCGCCGCCAAGGCCGCGCCCAAGCACGCGCTGGCCCAGGTCGGCCGCGCGGTCGCGCTCGAGGCGCTGGGCAAGGGCGGGGACGCGGTGAAGGCGTTGGAGAAGGCGTACGCGCTCGACCCGCGCCTGCGCCAGGCGGCGCCCGCGTGAAGAAAGGCCCCGTCATCGTCCTGACCAGCGGCGGCGAGGACAGCGGCGTGCTCGCCGACGAGCTCGCGGCTTCGGGCCGCGTCGTCTACCCGCTGTTCGTGCGCTGCGGCTTCCTCTGGGAAGAGGCCGAACTGCGCCGCCTGCGGCGCCAGCTGCGGGCCATGAAGCGCCGCACGCTCAAGCCGCTGACCGTCATGAGCGCCAAGGGCCTGCTCATCCCGGAGAAGCACTGGAGCCGCAGCGGCCGCGGCACGCCCAGCGACCGCGACGCCTGGGACTCGGTGTACCTGCCGGGACGCAACCAGCTCCTGCTCACGTGCGCGGCGTCCTTGGCCCACAAGGTCGGCGCGGGCGCGGTCGCCATCGCGACGCTGGCGGGCAACCCGTTCCCCGACGCCTCGCCCGCCTTCTTCCGGCTGATGGAGCGGGCCATCTCGGACTCCTTCAAGATGGACCTGCGCGTCATCGCGCCGTACCGCGGCCTCAGCAAGGACCAGGTCCGGCGCCGCCGCCCCGATTTCCCGTTCCATCTGACGTTCTCCTGCCTGCGGCCGTCTCACGGGCGCCCCTGCGGTCGTTGCTCCAAGTGCGGGGAGCGCGAGGGGCGCCGCCCGTGAGCGCGCTCGCGGCGCGGCTGGC
>CAZTZW010000605.1:0-1612 GCA_964618085.1 uncultured Elusimicrobia bacterium | reverse complement strand
TCGGTCAGCAGCCACACGCGGGCGGGAGCGCGCCCGACCGCGGCGGCGTCGGCGAGGGAGGCCTCCAGCCTCAGCGGCTCGGAGGACGCCGTCACGGCGGCCAGGCCCTCGAGCCCGCCCGCCGGACGCGCCCGGTCGCTGAGCGCGGCCAGGGAGACGTCCGCCCGCGCCTCGATGGCGGAGCGGTGACGCATCAGCCACTCCTTGCCTTGGTCGAGACGCGAGCCCTTCCCGGCGCCGCGCGAGCGCATCGACGCGCTCGCGTCGAGCGCGACGAGCAGGCGCGGCTTGGCGCGGCCCGCCTTGCGCAGCGAGACCTGGGGGGCCATGGCGGCCAGGACGATGGAAGCGGCGGCCGCGCCGCGCAGGAGCGCGGAGCCTCGGCCGTACGCATGACGGGAGAAATGGAAGACGGCGGCCGCCGCGGCCAGCGCCGCCGCCGCGGTCCCGGGACCGGAGACCCCTTCCAGGCCGAGCGTCACGGCGCCGCTCCCAGCTTATCGAGGATGGCCTGCTGATGGACGGCGTCGGCCTTATAGGACCCGGTCAGGGCGTAGAAGACGACGTTGAGCGCCATGCGGCGCGCCTGCTCGCGCTGGGGCTCGCCGCCCGGCGTCACCGCCTTCAACGGCCGGCCGAGAGCATCCTTGGCCAGCGCGCCCAGCACGTCGTCGCGCGTGTAGAGCACGGCGAGGCGGCCGTCCCACGTCGCGCCCTCGGCCGCGCCCTGGACGCGCACGCGCCCCGAGGGGCCGCGCAGCAGGAAGAAGGTCCGGTACAGCACGTGGTCGGCGGGCACGGTCTTGAGCTCGGCCTCGGGCAGCAGGCGCGGCAGGAGACGCCGGACCCAGCGGTCGAAGCCTCCCGGAGGGCCGCCGCCGCTGTCCTCGACCCACAGGAAGCCTCCGCCCGATAGGAACTGGCGCAGGCGGCGCAGCTCCTCGTCGGTCAACTCCGGCGGCTCGCCGCGGCCCGCGAGGTACAAGAAGGGGGAGGAGAACAGGGCCGGGTCCGACAACTTGACGGCGCGGCGCTTGGGCGCCGCCTTGACGCTCGAGATGTGCCCCAGCCATTCCATGAGGTCGTCGGCGGCCTCGGGATACGGGTCCCAATCGGCCCCATGCTTCCACTGAGTCCAAACGAACCTGTCGCCTTGCTGGGCGGCCGAGGGAACGGCGAGCGCAAGCAGGAGGGACGCGGCGACGGCCGTCCTCGACAGGCCCTCCTTCCGGCGGGAGTAAGCGGCGAGGGGGAGTGCGAGGAGCATCTCGAGGGCGAGGAACAACCCCGCGGCCGCCAGCGCCCATTCCTTGCGGTCCTTGCCGTACACCTCGGCGATGAAGCCGGCGTCCAACGCGTCGAGCGCGTAGGGCGACCACGGCGGGGCGGCGTGCGGCGTCAGGTCGCTCTCGCCGCGCGAGCGGTCGACGTTCACGGCGAAGACGCGGCGCTCGCCGCCGCCCTCCGGCTCGAACTCATAGAGACCGGGCTCGTCGGCCGCGCCGTACACCGCCCGGCGTCCGCGAACCTCCACCAGCGCGCGGCGGCCGCCGGGCGCGCGCACCGAGACGCGGGCGGGAGCGGGCTCGTCGGCGGCCCAGACGCGCGTCAG
>CAZTZW010000604.1:1375-1615 GCA_964618085.1 uncultured Elusimicrobia bacterium | reverse complement strand
TTGTCGTACTTGTATGCGGTCTCGAAGATGGCGGGCTTGGTCACCAGGTCCGCGAGCTTCGGGGGCTCGCGGTGGATGGGGAGCATGGAATCGGACTTGATGGCGTCCTTGCCGTCCTTGGCGTCGCCCAGCACGTCCATCAGACGGCCCAGGCAGGCCCGGCCGACGGGGACCGTGATGGGAGCGCCGGTGTCCTCGACGGGCATGCCGCGCGTGAGACCCTCGGTGGCGCCCATGGAG
>CAZTZW010000604.1:0-1365 GCA_964618085.1 uncultured Elusimicrobia bacterium | reverse complement strand
CCCCCGGTGAGCGGCACCGCGTTGTGCGGAATGCCCATGGAGATGGTGCGCACCTGGTTGTCGCCCAGGTGGGAGGCCACCTCGACGGTCAGGACCGACGCGGCGGCGCCGTTGCCGGAGCCGGGCATCTTGATCTTGAGGGCGTTGTAGTTCGCGGGGAGCTTCCCGGACGGGAACTCCACGTCGACGACGGGCCCGACGACCTGGACGATCTTTCCGATGTTCATGTGTCTCTCTCTTCGTGTCGGTTAGCTGGGGATGTAGCCGATCTTGTGGAAGCGCACGCCGTAGCGCCGCAGGCCGCTGGTGCCGTTGCTGCCGGCCGAGCGGACCTCGCCGCGGATGTCCATCTTGTTGGGGAGCTTCAGGTGGAGGGTCATGCCCTCCTCGAGCTCCGCGTCCGTCTTGAAGGTCATCCCGGAAGCCGACACCTCGGCGATGGTCCCGCGGAAGCGGCCGATGGAGCCGCCCGCGTTGATGTCGAGGGTGATGCCGACGGGGAACCGCTGATGCCGTCTCTGTTCACGCGCCTCTTGAGTGGTCACTGTTTCCTCTTGTGTGGGTGTCTTGGGGGTTGCCTAGCTTGCGAGCGCCTCGGCCCCGCCGACGAGCTCCGCGATCTCCTTGGTGATCGCGGCCTGACGGGTGCGGTTGGCTTCTAGATTGAGGGATTCGCGCAGCTCCTTGGCGTTCTTGGAGGCGGCGTCCATGGCGTTCATGCGCGCGGCGAGCTCGGCGGCCTGGGACTCGAGCAGGACGCGGTAGAGCTGGGCCTTCACGTAGCGCGGCAGCAGCGCGGCGAGCAGCTCCTGGCGGTCGGGCTCGAAGCCGTAGTCGGGGAGCGCGCCGGCCTCCGGGACGTTCACGGGCTCCGGAATGGGCAGGAGCGGCACCGTGACCAGACGCTGCTGCGCGACGGACTTGAACTCGTTGTAAAGGAGGGTGACGGAGGAGACCCCTTCCCCCAGGTAGGCCTCGAGGACGGCCTTTCCCACCAGCTCGGCGTGCGCGAAGGAGATCTTGGGGAACACGCCGACCAGCTCGCCGGTGACGTGGACGTCGTGGCCCTTGAGGCGCGTGACGAGGTCGCGGCCCTTGCGGCCGACGACGACGCAGTACGTCTTCTTGCCCTGGCGCGCGCGGAACCAGTCCAGCGCCGCGCGCAGCAGGTTCGCGTTGAAGGCGCCGCACAGCCCCTTGTCGCCGGTGACCAGGACGAGGAGCTCCGCGCCCACGGGGCGCTTATCGAAGAAAGGATGGATCTGGACCTCGCGGCCCGCCGCGACGTCGGAGCGGACCTCGAGCAGGGCCAGCCCGCGGACCAGGTCCTCGAGCTTGGACGCGAACGGCCGCGCCGAGAGGATG
>CAZTZW010000603.1:0-1617 GCA_964618085.1 uncultured Elusimicrobia bacterium | reverse complement strand
CGCGCCCTCGAGTACAACTTCCGCAACCAGGGCCTCTCGGTGCGCGTGCTCCACGAGAACCCGCTGGTCGTGGCCGAGCGCGCGCTCGCCGACCTCGACGCGCGCGACGTGAAGGACAAGACCGTCATCCGCTGTCCCGACGCGGGCTGGTCGCTGGCCCTCATGAAGTTCACGCTCGACGAGGCCGCGCGCTCCTTCCCGGGCCACGTCGCCGACCTGGAGCGCCGCGGCCATTTCGCCTCCGACCGCGGCGAGGGCGACCGCCGGCGCCGCGAGGTGGACGCGCTCTTCGCCGACGCGCGCAAGGACCCCGGCGCCCGCGAGGCCCTGGGGCGCAAGCTCAAGGACTACGGCCTGTTCGCCGAGTACGAGGACCGCTTCCTCTCCTTGTTCTCGTGAGCCGCGCCCTCCCCTTCCTCGTCGCGGCCGCCGCCGCCCTGCCTTTCCTTCCCGCGCTCTCCGGCGGCTTCCTGCACTGGGACGACGCCGCCAACCTGCTGGCCCACGACGCCTGGCGCGGCCTCTCGCCCGCGCACCTGCGCTGGATGGCGGGCGCCACCGTGATGGGCCCCTGGCAGCCGCTGACCTGGCTGAGCTGGGCCGTCGACTTCAGCGTCTGGGGCCTGTCGCCCTACGCCTTCCACGCGACGAACCTCGCGCTTCACGCCGCGACCGCGGCCGTGCTGACCTTGCTGCTGAAAGCCCTCCTCGACGCGGGCGCGCCGTCCGCGTCTGAAAAGCGCCGCCGGCTCGCCGCCGCCGGCGCCGCCCTGCTGTGGGCCGTCCACCCGCTCCGAGCGGAACCCGTCGCCTGGATCACCGAAAGACGGGAAGTGCTGTGCGCCTTCTTCTACGTCCTCTCGGCGTTCCTATATATAGGCGGCCGCCGCAAAGCCTGCTTCGCCGCCTTCGTCGCCGCCTGCCTGTCGAAGGGAAGCGCCATCACGTTGCCGTTGTCGTTCATATTGCTGGACGTCTATCCGTTGAAGAAGAAGCCGTCCCTCGCCTTGCTGACGGAGAAAGTCCCGTTCTTCGCCGTCTCCCTCTTCGTCGGGATCATCGGCCTCCTCGCGCAAGGTTCTGACGCTTCCTTGAAGGATCTTTCCTCCGCGAGCATGCCGCTGCGCCTCTCCCTCGCCGTGAGGAGTCTTTCGTTCTATCTTGAAAAGTCTTTCGTGCCGTCCGGCCTCTCCCCGTTCTATCCCGTTCCCCCAGGTTTCGGCCCCTTCCATGCCTCCGTCCTCGCCTCGTCGGCCCTGCTCGCGCTGCTCGCAGGAACGGCGTGGCGACTCCGACAGCGCTACCCCATCCTACTCGCGGCCTTCGTCCATCATGCGGTCGCTCTCGCCCCCCTTATAGGCCTCGTCCGCTTCGGCGAGCACCTCGCCGCCGACCGCTATGCCCATCTCTCCGGCTTCGCCCTCGCCGCCCTCGCCGCGTCCGCGCTGCTCAAGGCGCCGTTCGCCGCCGTGCCGCTGGGCGTCCTCCTCGGCGCGCTGAGCGCGAGTCAGGCGCGCGTCTGGCGCTCCGACCTAGCCCTCTGGACCGCCGCCGAGAAGGCCGCGCCCTCGCGCCACGCCCGCCTCAACCTCGCGGCCGCCCTGCGCGAGGCGGGCC
>CAZTZW010000602.1:0-1621 GCA_964618085.1 uncultured Elusimicrobia bacterium | reverse complement strand
GGCGGACTTGGCCATCTTGGCGTTGTTCATCAGCAGGAACTCGCCGTGCATCCAGACCTTGGAGAAGAGCCTGCCGTTGGCGCCCTCGGACTGGGCGATCTCGTTGGTGTGGTGGATGGGCACGTGGTCGACGCCGCCGCAGTGGATGTCGAACGTCTCGCCCAGGTAGCGCTGCGCCATGGCCGAGCACTCGATGTGCCAGCCCGGGAAGCCCTTGCCCCAGGGCGAGTCCCACTCCATCTGCCGCTTGGAGTCCTTCGGGGAGAACTTCCACAAAGCGAAATCGGTGAGATGCTTCTTCTCGGGATTGGCCTCGACGCGCGCGCCGGACTTCAGGCCCTCGAGGTGCTCCTTGGACATGAGCTTGCCGTAGTCGGGGAGCTTGGCCGTGTCGAAATACAGCCCGTCGGCGGTCTTATAGACGAAGCCCTTCTCCTCGAGCTTCTTCACCAGCGCGATCTGCTCGGGGATGTGGTCGGTGGCGCGGCACAGCACGTCCGGGTCCAGGAAGCGGAACTCCTTCCAGTCCGAGAGGAACGCGTCGGTGTAGAACTTGGCGACGTCCCACGCGGTCTTGCCCTCGCGCGCGGCGCCGACCTCCATCTTGTCCTCGCCCTCGTCGCCCTGGCTCGTCAGGTGCCCGACGTCGGTGATGTTGAGCACGCGCAGCGGCGTGAAGCCCAGGAGCTTGAGGGACCGTACCAGCAGGTCCTCGAAGGCGTAGGTGCGGTAGTTGCCCACGTGCTGGTAGTTGTACACCGTGGGGCCGCAGGTGTAGAGGCCGACCTTGGGCGGCGCCAGGGGCGCCAGCTCCTCCTTGGTCCGGGTGAGCGTGTTGTACAGCTTCACGCCCCCATTCTATGAAATTAGACGGCGACGACCCCTTGACGTCCATGTGGACTTCTTATATACTTCGATTAATGAAGTATTCGGGTATCGAAGCATGAGCGCCGAGGACAAGGCCCGCCGGCTCGCCGTCCCCCTCCAGACCGTCATGGAGGAGGCGCAGGCCGCCGACAAGAAGCGGGCCGCCGCGCGCGAGGACCTGAGCTGGCAGGAGATCCGCGTGCTGCGCGCCGTCGAGCGCCGCGACTGCTGCGTGATGAGCGGGCTGGCGGACGCCATCTGCCTGTCGCTGAGCAGCGTCACCGGCCTCATCGACCGCCTCGTCGCCAAGAAGCTCGTGCGCCGCGACCGCTCCACCGAGGACCGGCGCGTCGTCCAGGTCGAGCTCACCGAGCAGGGGCGCGCCGCGCACGAGAAGACGATGGAAGGCCCCATCGAGACCGCCCGAGAGATGCTCAAAGGCCTGAACTCGGAGGAGCAGGAGACCTTGCTGGCCCTGATGCGCAAGATCTCGGACCGCCTCGAGTCGGAGAAGAAGGCGGGCTGATTTTTTTTGAGGCAGATAGTTCGAAAATCGAAACATCCGAAAGGAGAAATACCATGAGCGAGCAGAGCCAGGACGGGACGAAGGACGGGAAGGCGTGCTGCGGCAAGAGCTGCTGCGGCAAGGCGCTGGCGGCGATCGCGCTGCTGGCCATCGGAGGCCTCGGCGGCTACATCGGCGGGCGCTACTGCGCGGCGCACTGCGCGGTCAAGGACGCGCCGGCCGCCGCCG
>CAZTZW010000601.1:0-1622 GCA_964618085.1 uncultured Elusimicrobia bacterium | reverse complement strand
CGCAGCTCCTGGCGCTGGGCCGGAGGCAGGGCCTTCCAGGCCTTGCGGATGGCGGCCAGGCGGCGGCCGTGCCCGCGCATCGACGCGCGGTGGCGCATCAGGCGCTGGAGCTGGTAGGCGTGGAGCGGCTTGCCGCCCTTGGCCACGCGCGTCTCCTGGTTGGCGATGAGAAGCTCGGCGGGGCCGCCGGCGGCGCCGGAGACGTCCACCTTGCCCTCGTCGAACACGCCGACGTGGGTCTCCTCTCCCTCGACCTCGACGCCGAACTCGGTGCCGCGCACGGCGGCCACCGCGGTCCCGGTGCGCACGCTCAGGCGCTGCTCGCCGAGCTTCTGGATCTTGGCCAGCAGGGAGCCGAGGGCGAGGGTGAACGCCGAGTCCTTCTTGGCGACGCTGTCGAGCTTGAAGTCCGATCCCTCGCGCACCGTGATGAGGCTGCCCCCGTCGAGCACGACCTCGGCCGAAGCTCCCTCGGCTGTGACCACGCGGTCCCCGGCGTCCAACGGCATGCCCTCCTCGCCGGAGACGCCGTCCGCGTCCCCGCCGGCGGCGTAGACGACGACGTCGCCCTTCACGGCGCCCAGGCGGGCGTCCCAGTCCGCGGCTTCCTGCGCGAGAACGGGCGCGGCGGCGAGCGCGAGGGTGACGACGGCGGCCATGAGGTGTCGCATGATGGGCTCCTAGGTCAGGATGACTTTGAAGAACTGGTGCTTGCCGACTTTGAGCGTGAAGCTTCCGGGCAGCTCGGCGGTGTCCGCCGTGACCTTCTTCTCGTCGACGGTCACGCCGCCCTGGGTCATGAGGCGGCGAGCCTCCCCGAGGGACTTGGCTCCGCCGATGCCGACGATGATCTTGGCCAGCGGCGTGCCGCTGGGCTGGCGCACGGCGTCCGCGTCGGAGATGACGACGGCCTTCTTCTCGGAGAAGGTGTCGTTGAAGAACTTGAGCGCGGCGTCGCCGGC
The DNA here is from genome assembly GCA_964618085.1 of uncultured Elusimicrobia bacterium. Classification (GTDB taxonomy): domain Bacteria; phylum Elusimicrobiota; class Elusimicrobia; order UBA1565; family UBA9628; genus GWA2-66-18. The sequence continues at coordinate 660 of CAZTZW010000601.1, read as the reverse complement.
GGCCTCGCCGTGGAAGCGCGCGGTGAGCAGGCGCGCCAGCGCCTTCTTGGCCGCCATCGGGTGCTGAGCCTTGACGGCCTCCAGGCTCTCGCTGGTGAGCAGCTCGTAGTACTGGAGCATCAGCTCGTCGGAGACGCGCATGGTCTTGCCGAAGACGTCGTTGGGCTCGTCGTTGAGGGCGATGTGGTTCTTGTACGACTTCGACATCTTCTTCTCGCCGTCGAGACCGACCAGCAGAGGGACGGTGAGCGCCACCTGCGCCTCCTGGCCGGCGTCCTGCTGCATCTTGCGGCCCATGAGGAGGTTGGTGAGCTGGTCGTTGCCGCCGAGCTCGACGTCGGCCTTCACGGCCACCGAGTCGTAGCCCTGGAGGAGGGGGTACATCACCTCGAGCAAGGTGAGGGGGGAGTTCTCGGCGAGGCGCTTCTTGAAGTCCTCGCGCGCGGTGATCTGCTGGACGGTGTGGCGCTTGAGGGTGTCGAGCAGGTGCTCGCGCATGAAGGGCGTCAGCCAGGTGGAGTTGCGCACGACCTCGGTCTTGGCCTTGTCGAGGATCTTGAACGCCTGGTCCTGGTAGGTCTGGGCGTTGGCCGCCACCTCGTCGGCGGTGAGCGTGGGACGGGTCGAGTCCCGCCCCGAGGGGTCTCCGACCATGGCCGT
>CAZTZW010000600.1:0-1631 GCA_964618085.1 uncultured Elusimicrobia bacterium | reverse complement strand
GGGCTCGAGGTCCCGGCGTCCGCGGCCGCCCCCGCCGCGCCCGAGGCGCAGGCCCCCGTCGCCCTGCCGCGCCGCGACCCGCACTCCACGTGGGTCGAGTGGCTCCAGACGCGCAAGCTCAGCGACGGCAAGAGCAGCCTGACCGACAAGCAGGTCCAGCTCCTCGCCACCTTCCTGCCCCCCGTGGCCAAGCCCAAGGGCGAGGAGCGTCCTCCCGTGGTCGCGCGCAACAAGGAGGTCAAGGAAGCTCTGCCCATCATCACCTCCCCGCGCGGCATGCGCAACTCCGTCATCCTCATCGGCGAGGCCGGCGTGGGCAAGACCGCCGTGGCCGAGGGCATCGCCGACCTCATCGAGGACCTGGAGGCCGGCGACGCCGAGGCCTTCCTGCAGATGCCGCGCCTCAAGGGCCGCTGGCTCGTCGAGCTCGACATCAACAAGGTGCTCTCCGCGAAGGATCCCGTCGCTCTGCTGGGCGAAATCCTCGACTTGCTGCCCCGCCTCAACAACGGCGAAGTCTCCAAGGGCAACGACGTCATCGTCCTCATGGACGAGATCCAGAAGTTCTTCCTCGACCCCTCGGGCGTGAAGATCGCCAACACCCTCAAGGGACCCCTGCGCGACGGCAAGATCACGGTCGTGGCCACCACCACGCGCAAGGAGTACAAGGACCACATCGAGAAGGACGACGCCTTCCGCCGCCGCTTCCATAAGATCGAGGTCGAGGAGCCCACGGTCGAGCAGACCATCAGCATCCTGCGCGCCCTCAAGGGCTTCTTCCAGCGCCTGCACCGCGCGGTCATCCCGGACGAGACCCTCAAGGCCTCGGCGAAGCTCTCGCACCAGTTCGACAAGACCAACTACAACCCGGACAAGGCCATCAAGCTCGTCCAGGACTCGGCGGAGCTCTCCCGCCCCGAGAACCTGCGCGCCGCCGTGGCCCTCGACCTGCGCGAGACGTGGAACGAGCTGGCCATCGCCTCCAACGAGGCGCGCCAGCTGCTCATCGACAAGGGCATCGCCTCGACCTTGGCCCTGCCGATGGAGATGTACAACAAGATCGTCGAGCTCATCACCAAGGCGGAGTCCCTTTACGCCGAGTCCGAGGCCATCAAGGACGGCCCCGGCAGCGTGACCGTGGACGTGGCCAAGCGCGCCCTGTCCATCCGCACCGGCATCGCCTCCGGCCAGCTGAACCTGGGCGAGGAGGACGCCGCCCGCTACAACACGATGGAGGCGGAGATCGGCGAGCGCGTCGTCAACCAGGACGGCGCCCTGGCCGCCATCGCCAACGCGGTGCGCCGCAACAAGGCGGGCCTCTCCAACCCCGACCAGCCCATGGGCAAGTTCCTGTTCGTCGGCCCCACCGGCGTCGGCAAGACCTACCTCGCCAAGGAGTTCGCGCGCTTCCTCTTCAAGGACCCCTCGTCCATGGTCCGCTTCGACATGTCCGAGTTCATGGAGCCGCACTCCGTCTCGCGCCTGTTCGGCGCGCCTCCCGGCTACGTCGGCTACGAGGAGGGCGGCCAGCTCACCGAGGCCGTCCGCCGCAAGCCCTACTCCGTGGTGCTCCTCGACGAGATCGAGAAGGCCCACCCCGATGTCTTCAACATCCTCCTGCAGGTCATGGA
>CAZTZW010000599.1:0-1633 GCA_964618085.1 uncultured Elusimicrobia bacterium | reverse complement strand
AGGGGCGCGACGACGGCGTCGGGCGCGGGCCGGGAGATGTTCGGGGCGGCGACGGTTCCCGCGGGCGCCGCGGCGGGGCGCTCGGCGGCCACGGACGCCACGAGCGCGGCGTCCGAGAACTTCTCGATGAGGGCCGCGCGCAGCTTGCCCAGGGGATTAGCGCCGAAGCTCCGCTTGAGCGAGACGATGCCCTTGCCGCTGCGCGCCGCGTAGAGGTCGGCGTTGGAGTTCATCGTGTTGACGACGACCTTCACGTCGCAGTCGGCGTCGAGCTCGTCGAAGTCCGCCTTCTCGGTCCGGAACACTCCCCCCGCCCCGCCCATCCACTGCGCGACGGCGTAGCGGCGCCCCGACAGCATCGTCTTGTAGCTGTCCGGCACGAAGCAGGCCGTCAGCGGCACGCGCGGCGCGGCGACGCCCGCCGGCAGGGAGTCCGGCGCGTCCTGCATGGAGACTTGGGAGGCGCAGCCCGCCGCGCAGAACACGGCTCCGACGAGGACGGCGGTCAGCAGGGCGAGCTTGCTCATCAGGACTCCAGGCGCGGCGTGCGCTTCAGGAACCGGCCGTGCTTGGTCGTGCCGGTCCACTTGCCGCCCTCGACCATGGCCGTGCCCCGCGAGTACACGTCGCGCACGCTCCCTTTCACCGTCACGCCCTCGTACGGGTTGTAGTCGGCGGCGCTGTGGTGGTTCTTGAGGGAGAAGGTGTGCGGCTTGTTGGGGTCGATGACGACGAAGTCGGCGTCGGCGCCGGGGCTCAGGTGCCCTTTGCGCGGGTACAGGCCGAACAGCTTGGCCGGGGCCGTCGAGGTGATCTCGACGAAGCGGTTCTCGCTGATGCGGCCCTTCTGGACGGCGTCCCACAGCAGGAGCATGCGGTACTCCACGCCGGGGGCTCCGTTGGGGATCTTGGCGAAGCTCCCTTTGCCGAGCTCTTTGCCGGGCTTGTTCTTCTCGGCCTTCATGCAGAAGGAGCAGTGGTCGGTGGAGACGACCTGCAGGTCGTTGCGCTTGAGGCCCGCCCACAGGCGCTCGGCGTTGCCCTCGGGGCGCAGGGGCGGCGACATGACGAACTTGGCGCCCTCGAAGCCGGGGCGCTTGTAGTCCTCGTGCGAGAGGTACAGGTACTGGGGGCAGGTCTCGGCGTAGACGGGCAGGCCGCGGTAGCGGGCCATGCGGACCTCCTCCATCGCGTCGCCGGCCGACAGGTGGACGAAGTAGATGGGCACGCCCGCGATCTCGGCCATGGCGATGGCGCGGTGGGTGGCCTCGGCCTCGGCGGTCATGGGGCGAGTCAGCGCGTGCCACTCGGGGCTGGTCTTGCCTTCTCTGATCGCCTTAGCGATCAGCACGTCGATGACCGAGCCGTTCTCGGCGTGCATGCAGATGGTGCCGCCGTTCTCCTTGGTGCGCATGAGCGCCCGGAAGATGGTGGCGTCGTCGGACATGAAGATGCCGGGGTAGGCCATGAACAGCTTGAAGGAGGAGACGCCCTCGTCGACGAGCTTGTCCATCTCCTTCTCGGCCTTCTCGGGGAAGTCCGTGACGATCATGTGGAAGCCGTAGTCCACGGCGGACCTGCCGCCGGCGCGCTTGTGCCAGTCGTCGAGGGCGTGGCGGAAGACGGCACCATC
>CAZTZW010000598.1:0-1636 GCA_964618085.1 uncultured Elusimicrobia bacterium | reverse complement strand
TGCCGAGTGCGACCGTGAAGGGACCAGAGGGCAAGATGCTGCCGAGGCCGGCGCCCAACGTCGCCCCCAACACGGTTCCCACCACGCGGTGCGCGCCGAGTTGCCGCGTCTGCGCCGGGGACAGGGGAAACGCGCACGACCAGCCCCTCGCCGGCGAGCGTCAAGCGGCTGGGCCGCGCGAGCAGAGGAGCGTGACCGCCCCTCAGGCCGGCCAACGACGCGTCCGCCGGAAGGACGCGCGGCGACGCGACGGCGTCGCGCAGCGCGACGTCGACGACGGAACCAGGCACGGGCATCCGCGTCGCGACGAGCGAAGCGTCCGGCGCGTATCCGGTCCGCTCGGCGGGCGCGGCGACGTCCGCGTCGGGCCCGGCGAGCGCCCGGAACCACGCCTTCTGCGCCTCGGCGTCGTAGGGCCGCAGGCCCGCGCGGGCCGCGGGAGCCGGCTTCATAGGCGCGGCGAAGCGGCTCACGTCGACGGCGGCGCGCGAGACCGCCTCGTCGAACAGCACGCGTCCCGCCGAGGCGGCCGCTTCCTCGCCGAGCGGCGCGGCCGCGGAGCCGAGCGCGGCCCGCGCTCCCAAGGCCGGCACCAAACCGGCGCGCGCGGCGTCCCCGGCCGAGCGCGCGGGCAAAGCGGTCAGCCGCGAAGCGCCGAGAGCGGGCTCTTCGGGCACCAGGCCGTTCAGAGGGCGCGCCGCGTCCGACTCGGCCTGCGCCTGAGGCGCGGCTTCAGGCGCCGACAACGGCGCGGCGACGGCCTGCGCGTCGATCTTTTTGAACTGCATCGCTCCCGGCGGGACGAAGGACGCGGCGGGAAGGCCGTTGGTCAGCCCCGGCGCGGGCGCGGGCAAGTTCAAGACGCCGCGTAGGTCCACGTTGCCGAGAGAGACGCCCGTTCCCATCCCCCCGCCAAGGATGGGCGAGACCGCCGGCACCGCAGTCACCGGGGCCGGGCGCGCGGAGCCCTTCACCGAGACGACGGTGGCGTGCGAAAGGGACGCCAACAGGGCGAGTGCCCAGATGGTCATACTCGCGCGCATCCTATCACATTCCCGCGCGCGCATAAAGGAAGGCGGGCTGAACCCCGTATGACCGGCATGCTCATAAGAGGCGGGTCCTGTCGCGTCTTTTTGATGCCGCCTGCGTTGCGCCGCGCCCTTGTTTCGCCCAGCTATGACGGCCTCGGAAATGCGCGTCGTCCGCGGCGGCATCAAAAAGACGCGCCACCCGCCGCCCTGAGTGCCGGTCATACGGGGTTCAGCCCGCCCTCCTTCATGACACGGCGACGGATCAACGTACGGAACGAAACGGAACTAATAGGAATCGACCTAGAGCGTCCGGCATACTCAGGGAGGCGGGTGACGCTCCGTCGGTCCGCCGAGGACGCCGCACCTTATAGAGTGCGTCATAGCTGGGCGGAACAAGGGCGCGGAGGCCCGGAGGCGGACCGACGGGGCGGCAGGACCCGCCCTGACGCGAATATGCCGGACGCTCGGGCCAAGACGGGGTCGAGGCGGGGTCGGAACTAAGCGACGGAGAGACGGCGCTCTCGGCGCCAGTGCCAGAAGGCCGCCGCCAAGGCCGCGAACAGCGCCGCGATGAAGGCCCAGACCCAGAACATCCCGTTGGGCAG
>CAZTZW010000597.1:0-1651 GCA_964618085.1 uncultured Elusimicrobia bacterium | reverse complement strand
GCCTTCCTTCTTGGCGCGGGCTTGCGCGGCGGCGGGGTCGTTGACGACGAAGCCGGCGGGGCCGCCGTGCTTGCCCTTGGGCGCGGCCGCGGCCGGGGACGGGGCGGCGCCGGAGGCGCGCCCGGCCACCTTCACCGTGAAGCGGGTCTGCCGGCAGAAGGTCTTTGCGTCGTCGCACACGCTCGCGACGACCGGGATGGAGCCGGACTTGTCGAGACGGCAGCGAAAGCGGCGGGGAAGGACCTCCCAGGCCCGGGTCCCGCCGCACTTCTGCGGCGCGTCGGTCCCGAAATGATGGCCGGGCGCGGGCTTGAGCTCGATGACCTCGTTGAGCAAGGCGGTCTCGGGATGTCCGGCGAGCAGGGGCGCGTCGGCGGCGAGCAGGGGGGCGGCCAGCAGGAGCAGGAGGGAGGTCATGAGGGCATCGTAGCCCCTCGACGGCCCTCCGTCAAGCCTGCCGGCCGGTCTTGACCTTGGCGGCCCAGCGGGCCTCGAAGCGCTCCTGCGATTCGTCCATCGCGACGCGCAGCGTCCCGGACGAGAGCAGGCGCATGTCCTTGGCGGGGAGGAGCTTCTTGAGCTTCTCGCGGCCGCCGGCGAACGCGTCGAGGATGCCCGCCAGGGCGCGCGCGTAGCCCGGGGGCTCGTGCATGCGCTCCCAGCCGTCCACCAGGCAGCGCACGACCTCGGCCTTGTCCTCGGGAGACAGGTCCGGGTGGCGCGCCACGAGGCGCCCCCAGTCGTCGAAGAACGGGCCGACGGGCAGCAGCAGGTCGGCCGAGCGGCGCAGGGGCCGCGCCGCGCGCAGCGGGTAATGGCGGTGGTTGTCGGCGCCGAGATGCTTCTGGTGGAGCAGGCCGGCGACGCCCAGGCGCCCGCCGTACAGCGGCGAGCCCGGCTTGGCCGCGTCGTACAGCGCGTCATAGAGCGGGTCGCCGGCCTTCAACTCCCACTGGTCCATGACGCGGTCGCAGTCGCCGAAGTTGTGAGACACGAGGGCGGAGGACTTGAGGTAGACCAAGGGGTCCGCGCGCAGCGCGGCGTAGGCGCGGTCCTCGCGGTCGGCCTCGGCGCGCATGGCGTCGAGCACCTCGGCTGCCAGCCGCGGATAGGCGGTCAACGTCGCGGCGTAGGCGCCGACGGCCACCGAGAACCAGGTGCCCTCGTGCGTGGAGAGCGGACCTTGGGCGGTTTCCACCATACGCGCGGTGACGGGACGGTAGTCCCAGGAGGCGGCTTCCAGCACGAGGCGGGCCTGGAGCTCGACCAAGCCCGGCTGGACGTCCTGCCAGAGCTTCCAGCGGATGGCGTTGTCCACGTCGGTGGGGACGAAGGAGCCTGCGGTGGCCCAGTGCGCGCACAGGCACAGCTCGTAGTAGCCCGGGGCGTCGAGACGCCGGCCGTCGTAGCCGCGCAGGACGCGCAGGTAGCGCAGGCGCGGTCCCTCGGGTTCGGGGCCGTCGAAGAGGAAAGGGGCGGCCGAGCGGACCTGCTCGATGAGCAGCTGCGGGGCGATGGCCACTACAGCTGCGCGAGGAGGGGGAGCGCCGCGTCTAAGGCGCTGACGATGGCCTCGGAGGCGGTGAGGGGCCACTTCACGCCGATCGCCGGGTCGATCCAGCGCACGCCGCCGTCGACGCCCGCCGACCAG
>CAZTZW010000596.1:0-1655 GCA_964618085.1 uncultured Elusimicrobia bacterium | reverse complement strand
CCGGGGCGCGGGCGGCGAGTCCCGCGGCCTCGCCGAGGGCGGCCGCCGGGCCGCGGCGCTCGCGTCCCATGTCGGTCAAGGATACGGTATCGGGGCTTCCCGAAGGGAAATCATCGGCTACCCTCCCTGAGGCGCCCGCGACGACCCCGTACTCGACGACCCCGGCCTCGAACGGCTGCCAGCGCCCGAGGAGGAGACGGTTGCGCGCCGGCCACGGGAGCGCCGCGAGCAGGGCCGCGCCCCAGAACAGCGCGAGCGCGAGCCACGGACGCTCGAGCCGCCGCCGCGACGCGGCGGCCCACAGGGGCAGGAAGAGGAGGAAGGGCGCCAAGGTCGAGCGCGCGAGCAGGGAAGCGCCCACGGCGATGCCCGCGAGCGCGGCGTTGGCCGGGGTGGGCGCGCGGCCCCAGCGGAGCAGCGCGAGCCCGACGAGGACGACGAGCGCCCCGAAGAAGAGCTGGATGTTGAGCGTGCCCGCGTGCTGGAGGGCGAGCGGGTCGAAGGCGAGCAAGGCGCCGGCGGCGAGCCCCGCCAGGGGGCCGGCGGCCATGACGGCGAGCAGCGCCGCGAGGACGGCGAGCAGGAAGCCCCAGACTCCCTGCGCGCGCCAGAAGAACGCGGCGGGAGCGGCGGACGGGTCCGCGAGCGCGGCGGGCGCGGCGAGCGTCGCGGCGAAGAGCACCGCGCGCGTCGCGCCGGGCGCGCGCGGCGCGTCCTCGTCGGGATCGTCGAAGGAGAAGACGCCGTGGCGCGCGACGTTGAGCGCGCCGCGCAGGTACACTCGCGCGTCCTCGTCGGGCGCGGGGTCGGCGGCGCGGGAGGACGAGGCCTTCCAGCGGGCGGCGCCGCCGGCGAGAGTCGCGACGGCCAGCAGGACGGTCAAGACGAGGCGGCTGGGTTGCGCCATCTTCCAAAGCTTAACACTTTGTTACACTGGCTCCGTGAGCGCCCGCCGGCTGGTCGTCGTCCTGCTCGCGCTCGCGGCCTGCGGCCCCGAGCCCGAGCGCGGTCTCCTTTACATCCATCCGGAGGCGCGCGAGCCCTTCTTCGTCCTCGACCGGGCGGCGGGGGTGTACCGCGGCGCGCGGCCGGGAGCGACGGCCGTCCCGTTCCCGGCGCTCAAGCGTCCCGGGACCTTGCGGGTGTTCATCCTGGGAGGGTCCATCGCCGGCATGTACCGGGGGGAGGGCGACCTCGCCGAGACTTTGCCGCCGCTGCTTCCCGGACGCGCGGTGGAGGTCGTCAACGCGGGGATGGCGGGCTACGACTCGGCCCGCGAGGAGATCCTCCTGCGCGAGGTCCTCGGACTGGGCGCCGACGTCGTCGTCCTGCTCAGCGGTCACAACGAGTCCTCCGCCCTGCCGCCGCCCCTGCCGTTGTGGCGGCTGAAGCTCGGTCTCTGGGCGACGCGCTGGGGGCTGGCGAAGGCTCCGGACTCCTCGTCCCTCGTCATGTCGCCGGAGCGCGTCGCCGCGCGCCAGCGGGCGTTCGAGGACGCCTTGCGGCGCATGGCCCGGGCCGCGGCCGCCCGCGGGGTCGTCTTGGCGCTCGTGCGCCCGCCGCTGAACGTGCGCGACGGCGCGCCGCAGACCTTGCTCCCCCGGACGCCGGATTTCCGCGCGGGCTGGGCCCGGCGGCTGCTCGGCGACTGCCGG
>CAZTZW010000595.1:0-1659 GCA_964618085.1 uncultured Elusimicrobia bacterium | reverse complement strand
ACCGCGTCGAAGCGCACTTGGTCGTTGCCGGCCCCGGTCGAGCCGTGGGCGACGCCGTCGGCCCCCTTCTCCTTGGCGACGCGCGCGATGAGCTCGGCCTGGAGCACGCGCTCGGCCGCCACCGAAAGCGGATAGGCCCGGCCCCGGAGGATGTTGCCCTGGATGAGGGGGAGGGCGAAGCGGGAGAAGACCTCGTCCTTACCGTCGAGGGTGACGTGCTCCTTGACGCCGAGGGAGGCGGCGCGCGCCTCGATGGCCGCGATCTCCTCGGCGGAGAAGCCGCCGGTGTCCACGGTGGCGGTGATGATGTCGGCGCCGAAGCGCTCCTTGAGCCAGAGCACGCAGAACGTGGTGTCCAGGCCGCCGGAGAAGGCGAGCACGATGAGGGGCTTCTTCATGGGTTGGTCATCCTCGAGGTAAGGAATTCGACGAGCTTCTTCTGGGCGGGGGCGGTCTCGGTCGCGACGAAGACGGTGTCGTCGCCGGCGAGCGTGCCGGCGAGGCCGGGCAAGGACAGGACGTCGAGCACGAGCCCCACACGGGGGGCGGTGCCGGCGTCGCAGCGCACGACGGTGAGGTGGGGGCCGGCGGGCTTGACCGCGCGCACGAAGGTGCGCAGGGGCATCTCCGCGTCGGTCGCGCCGCTCTCGGCGGTGGCGGGGCGGTAGACGCCGCCGACCTTCATCAGGCCGAGCTCGGCGATGTCGCGGGAGATGGAGACCTGGGTGGCGGACACGCCCTTCTTCTTGAGGGCGGCGACGAGGTCGTTCTGCGTCGCGACCTCGCCGGAGGAGATGGCTTCGAGGATGGCCGACTGCCGGGCGGCCTTGCCTGTATATTTATTCATAACGATGAATAATTATACATACCTAGTCCCGGCTGTCAAGCGCTATCGACGGGGTCTATGGACCTAGGCGGAAAGGGGCCCGATGGAGGTGGCGGAGAGGGGGTTATTCCTTTAAGCTTAGAGGGATGGCTCCCGCGCTCTCCTTGGCGTTCCTCCTGGCCTTCGGCGCCCCGGCGTCGGCCATGAACGTGCGCGTGCCGACCTTGCCCGTCAAGTTCACCGGCGGCAACTACTCGGCGGCGTGGCGCACCTGGGAGGCGCCGCTGGTCAACACCTTCGCCACGGCGCGCGGCGAGAAGCTTTCGTTGACGCCCCAGCTCGAAGCGTTCGCCCCGGTCACCGGCACGGCCAAGAAGGACGGCGTCCCCGCGCCGTTCGCGGCGCGCTCCTCGGCGCTGTACCTGCTGACGGTCCAGCTCGAGGAAGCGGGTCTCAACGCCGCCGCTTTCGCCGCCTTGCCCGCCGCCGAGCGCGTGCAGAAGATGCAGGCGGCCTACGATGCCTTGCGTGGGGAGCTCCAGCAGGCGGGGGAGGGCCTCACGAAGGCCGCCGAGGACGCCGCGAAGGCCGGCGACCGCGCCGCGCTCCAGGATGCGCAGGCCCGTCTGTCCTTGCTCGTGGCCTCCCACGGCGACTACATCGACCCCAAGGTCATGACCGCGCTGCGCTCCGCGCGCGACAAGGCGTTCGCCGCCCACTCCAAGCTCACCGACACGGTCGTCGACGGCGCCGCCAAGAGCGCCGAGTCCGCGCTCGGCTCCGCGCGCGTCGACGGAGCGAAGGGCTTCGCCGCGGTCGACGCGGCGGCGGCC
>CAZTZW010000594.1:0-1660 GCA_964618085.1 uncultured Elusimicrobia bacterium | reverse complement strand
GCCGCCATCTTCGTCTCGGGCAAGGACGTGTTCTCCTGGCTGCGCCACGAGGGCGGCGTGCACCGCGTCCAGCGCGTGCCCGCCACGGAAGCCGCGGGCCGCATCCATACTTCGACCGTGACGGTCGCCGTCATGCCCGAGGCCGATGAGGCCGCCGAGATCGTCATCAAGACCGAGGACCTCAAGGTGGACACCTACCGCGCCGGCGGCGCCGGCGGCCAGAACGTCAACAAGGTCGAGACGGCCGTGCGCATCACCCACATCCCCTCCGGCATCGTCGTCGAGTGCCAGGAGGAGCGCTCCCAGGGCCGCAACCGCGACAAGGCCATGAAGCGCCTCATGTCCATCCTCGCCAACGCCGAGCGCGAGAAGGCCGCGGCGTCCAACGCCTCCGCGCGCCGCGCCCAGGTCGGCACCGGCGACCGCTCTGAGAAGATCCGCACCTACAACTTCCCTCAGAGCCGCCTCACCGACCACCGCCTCGAGCGCTCCTGGCACAACCTGGCCGAGATCATGGAGGGCGCGGTCGGCCCCGTCCTCGACGCTTTGCGCGAGGAGCAGAAGCGCCTGCGCCTCGAAGCGGCGAAATGACCTCCGCGGAGTGGCTGGAGAAAGCGGTCAAGTACCTCGGCGAGCGCGGCGTGCCCGAGGGCCGCGCCAGCGCCGAGTTCCTCCTGGCCGAGACCTTGGGCACCGGCCGCGGCAACGCCGTGGCGGACTCCAAGCGCGCGCTGACCGAGAAGCAGGCCTTTCATTTCTGGGAGATGATCAAGGAGCGCGGCAAGCGCAACCCCATCGCCCACATCGTCGGGCGCCAGCCCTTCCTGGGCTTGGACATCGAGGTCACCGCGGACGTGCTCATCCCGCGTCCCGAGACCGAGGAGCTCGTCCTGGAGTGCGAGCGCCTGGTCAAGACCATGGGCCAGCCCGCGCCGAAGGTCGTCGACCTCGGCACCGGGTCGGGCTGTATCGCCATCGCCCTGGCCCAGCTGCTGCCGCAGGCCACGGTGTTCGCCACCGACATCTCGGACAAGGCCCTCAAGCTCGCGGAGAAGAACGCCGTCGCCCATCACGTGGGCACGCGCGTGCGCTTCGTGCGCGAGGACCTGTTCTCCGACAAGCAGAACCTGCGCGGCTGGGCCGACCTCGTGGTCTCCAATCCGCCCTACATCCCTTCTAAGGAAGTCGACAAGCTCGAGCCCGAGGTGTTGAAGGAGCCCCGCCTCGCCCTCGACGGCGGCAAGGACGGCCTGGAGGCCGTGCGCGCCGTGGTCCGCGCCTCGGCCAAGCTCTTGAAGAAGGGGGGGCTGCTCGCGCTCGAGATCGGGGCCGGCCAGGGCGCCGACGTCGCCCGCATCATGACCGACGCGGGCTATCAGCACGTCATCTTGAAGAAGGACGCCCAGGGCGTGGAACGCTTCGCGGCGGCGAAATGGTAGCATCGGTTTTCTAATGGACCGATTCATCATCGACGGCGGGAAGCCCCTTTCGGGCGTCATCAAGGTCAGCGGCGCCAAGAACGCCGCCCTGCCCATCCTCATCGCGACCTTGCTCACCGACGAGCCCTGCGTCGTCGAGAACGTGCCCTCGACCTTGCGCGACCTGCGCACGACCTTCCGCCTGCTCGAGTCCCTGGGCAAGCGCGTGAAGGTGGACGGCT
>CAZTZW010000593.1:0-1661 GCA_964618085.1 uncultured Elusimicrobia bacterium | reverse complement strand
CGGCCTCCGCGGCTCATCCGGATGCCCTTGGCGCGCACGAGCATCTTGCTCGCGCGCTCGGTGCCGAGGAAGTCGATCTCGGTCGCGCGGGTCTGGGCGTTGCGGTACTTCAGCTCGGAGAGCTCGGCGATCTGCTCGCCGGCGCGGTCGATGCGCGCGGTCTGCTTGGTCGTGCGCGCCTTGGGCCCCTTGCGCAGCCACTCGATCTCGCCGCGCACGGTGTTGGCGAGCTTGACCTCGGCGGTGCGCTGGAGCGCGAACAGCTCCTCGCGCTTCTCCAGGAAGTCGGCGTAGTTGCCCTTCGAGCTGAAGTGCCCGTCCTCGTACTGCTTGTTGAGCTCGATGATGCGGTTGCACACGCGCTGGAGGAAGCGGCGGTCGTGGGTGACCACCAGGAACGGGAAGGAGAGCTCGGAGAGGAAGCCCTCCAGCCACAGCACGCCCTCCAGGTCCAGGTGGTTGGTGGGCTCGTCGAGCAGGAGCAGGTCGGGCTCGCGCGCGACCTGGCTCAGAATGGCCAGGCGCTTGCGCCGCCCGCCGGAGAGGGAGGCGACCTTCTGCTCGTGGTCGAGGAAGCCCGCCTGCTCCAGGCCGTTCTCCACGCGGATGTCGCGCTCCCAGTCCTCGAGCGGCAGGTCCGCCAGCGCGGCCTCGACCGCCGCGCGCACCGTCAGGTCCGCGCCCCCCTCGTCGAAGGCGTCGCGCTGGGGCAGGTAGCCCACCCGCAGGCCGCGCCGCACCGACAGCGTCCCGTCGAACTCCTTGTCCTGGCCCGCCAGGATGCGCAGCAAGGTGGACTTGCCCGCCCCGTTGGGTCCGATGAGGCCCGCGCGCTCCCCCTCGAAGAGACCGAACGACAGGTCTTCGAACAGGGGCCGCGTGCCGTAGGTCTTATGGAGCTTCTGACAGGAAAGGAGGATGGCCATGCGTGTGAGGGACCCCCGGAAACACAAGACCCCGAGGCTTTGCTCGCCTCAGGGCCGGTCCCGACATTTCTAGTTACGGGTTCGAAAACGCTGCGTCTGAAGAGAGTATAGCACGTCCCCTCCTTCTCCGCAAGGGGTAAATAACGGCTACGTCTCCGTGACGCTCCCTCTATAGAGCGGGCCGCGGGCGAGTGCTACGCTGGCCCCAGGCGCCGAGAGGCGTCCAAGGAGGCACACATGATCATCAAACGCATGCCGTTCATCGCCGTCCTGGCCGCGGCGCTGCTCACGGGCGGACTCGCCCAGGCCAAGCCGGACGCCTGGATCACCACGAAGGTGAAGGCCAAGCTGGCGGCGTCCAAGGACGTCAGCGCCATCGCCACCAACGTGGACACGAAGGAAGGCGTGGTCACGCTGCGCGGCGAGGTCGGCACCCAGGCCGAGAAGAAGCTCGCCGAGCGTCACGCCGCCTCCGTCCAGGGCGTGCGCCGCGTGGACAACATGCTGGTCGTCATCGGCGACCCCGAGCGCGACAACATCGGCGAGGCGCGCGACGCCGTGGCCGACGGCCGCGACGGGCGCGGCTACGGCGACAAGGCGCTGGCGACCATCGACGACGCGACCATCACGGCGCGCGTGAAGGCGGCCCTGATGGCCAACAAGGCCACCAAGGCGCGGCGCATCAACGTCGACACCAAGGACGGTGCGGTCACGCTGATGGGGCCCGCACCCACC
>CAZTZW010000592.1:0-1673 GCA_964618085.1 uncultured Elusimicrobia bacterium | reverse complement strand
GACCTGCGGCCTCTACTACATGACGCGCAAGGCGGCGTCGCGCCTGCCCGCCGCCGACACCCACCGCCGCCTGCGCGACTTCCTGACCGCGCAGGCCGCCGCCGGCCGCGTGCGCGCCGTACTGCTTTCCAAGACGCTCGACGTGGACCGCCCCGAGGACCTCGCGGCGGCCGAGACCTTCCTGACGGAGAAATGAGATGAAAGCCCTGGGCATCTATCGCGAGCTGCAGAACTCCCCGAACCGCGAGTCCGACGACGCGCTCATCCTGAAGGCCGTCATGGACCAGCTCTCCATCCTCAAGACCGAGTGCGTGCTCATGACTCCCGAGGAGTTCGACACGGCCGACGTGAAGGGCTTCGACCTCATCGTGCCGATGTGCGAGACCTACCCGCGCCTCATGCGCCTCAAGAAGATCGAGGCCGAGACCGGCGTCGTCGTGGTCAACCCGGCCGACTCCGTGCTCGGCTGCTATCGCACGCGCATGCTCCCCGCCTTCGAGAAGACGGCCGGCCTCTCCTGGCCCGCCTCCGAGATCCGGTCCACTGCGACCGCGGGCCGCGCCCCCGCCTTCGAGGCCGAGCGCGGCTGGTGGCTCAAGCGCGGCGACGTGCACAACACCTGCACCTACGACGTGGTGTTCGCCAAGGACTGGGCCGAGGCCGACCGCATCCGCCGCGAGTTCCAAAGCCGCGAGATCAAGGACATGGTCGTCCAGCGCCACGAGGACGGCGACCTCATCAAGTTCTACGGGGTGGGCCCCGGCCAGTGGTTCACTTGGTTCTACCACGACCCCTCGACGGCGCGCCGCCTGCCCTTCGAGATCGAGGACCTCGCGCAGCAGGCCGAGCTGGCCGCCGCCGCCGTGAAGGTGGAGGTGTTCGGCGGCGACGCCATCGTCACCCCCGAAGGGAAGATCTTCATCATCGACATCAACTCCTGGCCCTCGTTCGCCCGCGTGCGCAACGAGGCCGCCGTCCAAATCGCCCGCCGCCTGCGTCTCCGCTTGCGCCAGGTCGCCGGAAGGAAGAACTGACCATGACCCCGCAGACCCTGACCGACGCTCCCTATTCCGCCGGACCCAAGTCCAAGGCCTTGTTCGACGAGGAGCAGCAGTACATCGCTCCCGGCCTCCAGACCATCGCGCTGTACGCGCAGATCGCCGTCGAGTCCGGCAAAGGCGCGGTCATCCGCGACGTGGACGGCAAGGAGTACCTGGACCTGGTCGCCGGCATCGGCGTCGCCTCTCTCGGCTACGGCCATCCCGATTGGGCGAAAGCCGTCGGCGAGCAGGCCGCCAAGACCGCGGTCGGCTCCTTCACCTCGGCGCACCGCCTCAACTTCCTCAAGACGCTCGCGACGGTCACGCCCAAGGGCCTGACGCGCTGCCAGCTCTACTCCTCCGGCGCCGAGGCCGTCGAGGCCGCGCTGCGCCTGGCCAAGTCCAAGACGGGCCACTTCGAGGTCGTCGGCTTCTGGGGCGGCTTCCACGGCAAGACCGCCGGCGTCATGGGCCTGCTCAACGACGGCTTCAAGAACGGCTACGGCGCGACCGCGCCCGGGCTGACCTTGTCGCCGTATCCCGACTCCCGCAAGTGCCCCTTCGGGACCGAGGGCGAGCACGACTGCGGCGCCCACACGCTCTCCTTCCTGCGCGAGAAGATCAAGCGCGAGA
>CAZTZW010000591.1:0-1678 GCA_964618085.1 uncultured Elusimicrobia bacterium | reverse complement strand
CCTGCGCACGCCGCTGGACACCGCCAAGGTCAAGGCCTCCGGTCTCAAGCGCCTGCCCGTCCCCGAGGGCCTCTTCGAGACCGTCTCCTCGACGGCATCTCTAGAGTCGGCGGATCTGGAAACGCCCGCGCCCTTCGACGACCTCGTGGCCTCCTTGGCCGCCGTCGTTCCCGAGGGCGGCGAGGCCGAGCTCTCGGCGCGGGTCCGCGCCGAGGCGGGCTGGTCGGAATGGTACGCGCTCGGGACGAAGAAGGCCGACGGCTTCTACTCCCCGGAGACTTTCGAGGACGAGCTGGGCAAGGTCGACGTGGACACGCTCAAGCTCAAGAAGCCGGCGACGGCCTTCCGCCTGCGCGTGCGCTTCAAGGCCGGCAAGAAGCCGGTGCGCCTGGTCCAGGCCGCCGTCGCGGTCAGCGACGACGAGGTCCCCGCCGCGCCCGCCTTCCTCGGCGGCGCCTCGGTCCGCGACCTGGGTCTGCCCCCCCGCTCGCAGGGCGAGGCGCAGGAGAAGTACAAGCACGACATCTGCTCCCCCACCTCGCTGTCCATGACCCTCGCCTTCTGGGGCGCGAAGACCGAGCTGGAGCCGCTGGCCGAGGAGGTCCGCGACAAGACCTCCCAGCTCTTCGGCAACTGGCCCGCCAACGTCGCCGCCGCCGGCGACCGCGGCCTGCCGGGCCACGTCGCGCGCCTGGAGTCCCTCAACGACCTCGAGCGCGAGGTCGCCGCCGGGCGGCCCGTCATCTGCTCCATCACCGCGAAGGAAGGCGAGCTGCCCGAGGCTCCCTACAAGAAGACCACCGGGCACCTGCTCGTGGTCGGCGGCTTCACCGCGAAGGGCGACGTCATCGCCTACGACCCCGCGGGCAAAGGCCGCGACCAGGTGAGGCGCGTGTACCCGCGCGCGGCCTTCCACCAGGTATGGCGCGCGCGCAAGCGCGGCCTGGCCTACGTGCTGGGCCCCGACTTCCCGCGCCGGCTCACCGTGGGCGTCCCCGTGGCCGACCTCTGGTCTAAGCCGGTCAAACGCGACAAGCCCATGCTCGACGACGACGCTCACCTGACTCAGCTGCTCTACGGCGAGCCCGTCACCGTGCTCGAGGCCAAGTCCGACGGCTGGGTCCGCGTGCGCGCCGAGGAGCAGGACAGCTTCCTACCCGCTGGCGTCTGGCAGGGCTATCCCGGCTGGATGCGCGCCGAGCAACTGGTCTCCGCCGCCGCGCCGGACGGCGACGTGGTCGTGCGCACGCGCCAGACCTTGCTGCAGCGCGGAGACGACATCACCACGCTCTCGGTCGGCACGCGGCTCAAGCGCGTGTCGGAAAGCAACGGCGCCTCCTTCGTGCGCCTGCTCGACGGCTCCTTGGCGGAGCTGCCCTCCGACGCGCTCTACGCGGCGCCCGCGACCCCGACGGCCGCCTCGCGCGCGGAGATCATCCGCACGGCCGAGCTGTTCCTCGGCACCAGCTACTACTGGGGCGGGCACGCCGGCGTGCAGCCCGACCCCAAGTTCGGCGTGGACTGCTCAGGCCTGGTTAGCCTCGCCTACCGCGTCCACGGCCGCGACGTGCCGCGCGACTCCCACGAGCAGAAGCTCAAGAGCCGCCCCCTGCGCCGCGAGGAGCTCCACAGCGGAGACCTGGTCTTCCTGACCGAGGACGAGATCTCCGACCGGGTC
>CAZTZW010000590.1:0-1682 GCA_964618085.1 uncultured Elusimicrobia bacterium | reverse complement strand
GGGGGTCGGAGAGGTGGCCGCCCTCGCGGATGGACTCGCGCGTCTGGAGCACGGCCTCGGCGATGACGACGTTGCCGGCGGTCTGGGCGACGGTCTCCAGGGCCTGCATGATGGGCACGCCGGACTTGAGCAAAGTGCCGAGCGTGCGCGTGAAGCGCGCCACGGCCACCTTCTTGAGGATGGGGCCGAAGATGGGCAAGGTCAGCACCTTGGCGTCCACCCAGCGCTGGCCCTTGGGCGTCGCGTAGAACTTCTCGAAGCCCTTCCAAGCCGCGAAGGGCGCGCCGGCGACGATGTACCACTGCTCCTTCATCCAGTCCGAGATGCCGATGACGAGCTGGGTGGGCAGCGGCAGCTCCGCGCCGAAGCTCGAGAAGATGTTCTTGAAGGTCGGGATGACGAACACGAACAGGAAGACGGTGACGAGTCCGCAGATGGAGAGGACGATGGCCGGGTACATCATGGCCGACTTGACCTTCGCCTTGAGGCCCTCGGAGCTCTCGAGGTAGGAGGTCAGGCGCTCGAGGATGGTGTCCAGGATGCCGCCGAGCTCGCCGGCCTTCACCATGGCGCAGTAGAGGTCGGGGAAGGCGTTGGGGTGCTTCTTGAGCGCGTCGGAGATGGAGAGGCCCGACTCGATGTCGGTCTTCACGGCGCCGAGGACTTCCTTGAAGGCCGGGTTCTCGGCCTGGGATTCCAGGATGGCCAGGCCCTGCACGATGGGCACGCCGGCGGAGACGAGGGTGGAGAGCTGGCGCGAGAACAGCATGAGGTCGTTGGAGCCGACCTTGCCCTTGCCGCCCATACCCAGCGCGCGCTTGATCTTGACGATGGGGCTCTCGGCCTTCTCCATGATCTCGAGCACGACGAGCTTCTGGGCGCGCAGCTTGTCGACGGCGCCCTTCTGCTCGTTGGCGTCGATGGTCCCTTCCATCACAAGACCGCTGGCGGCTTTGGCTTTATAGGCGAAGACGGGCATGGCGTTTCTCCGTTAGGCGGGCGCCTGGGCCGCGGTCATGTGCCGCTGCATCAGGCGCCGCAGGTCGTCGGGATCCAGGGAGTGCGACATCGCCTCCTGGAACGTGATCTTCTGCTTGAAATAGAGCTCGGCCAGGCCCTGGTTCATCGTCTGCATGCCGGCCTTGCCGCCGGTCTGGATGGCGACTTGGATCTGCTCCACCTTCTGCTCGCGGATGAGGTTGCGGATGGCGGCGTTGACGATGAGCGCCTCGCAGGCGAGCACGCGGCCCGCGCCCGAGGCGTGCGCCAGGAGCTGCTGGCAGATGACGGCCTGGAGCACGAAGGAGAGCTGGATGCGGGCCTGGTCGATCTGGTGGTTGGGGAACACGTCGATGATGCGGTTGATGGTCTGGGCGCAGTCGGTGGTGTGGAGGGTGGCCAGGACGAGATGGCCCGTCTCGGCGATGTTGAGGGCCGCCTGGATGGTCTCCAGGTCGCGCAGCTCGCCGACGAGGATGACGTTGGGGTCCTGGCGCAGGATGTGCCGCAGGGCCGTGCCGAAGGTCTCCGTGTCCTGCCCGACCTCGCGCTGGTTGATGATGGACTTCTTGTGCGTGTGGACGAACTCGATGGGGTCCTCGATGGTCATCACATGCGCGGAGCGGGTCTCGTTGATCTGGTCGATCATCGCCGCGAGCGTGGTGGACTTGCCCGAGCCCGTC
>CAZTZW010000589.1:0-1687 GCA_964618085.1 uncultured Elusimicrobia bacterium | reverse complement strand
TCCATGGCGGGCCTCTACGACCTTCTCATCGTCGGCGGCGGCGTGACGGGCGCCGGCGCGGCCCGCGACGCGGCGCTGCGCGGCCTCAAGACGGTGCTGTTGGAACGGGCCGAGCCCGGCGGCGGCACCACCGCCGCCTCGACCCATCTCATCCACGGCGGCGTGCGCTACCTCCTCTACGACCGCCTCACCACGCACGCCTCCTGCTGGGACTCGGGCCACATCGTGCGCACCTCCGGCGACCTGCTCACGCGCCTGCCCATCGTCTGGCCCGTCTACGAAGGACACAAGCGCGGGCTCGAGCTGGTGGAGACCTTGCTCGAGGCCTACGACCGCTTCCAGCCCATGAAGTACGGGCGCCCCCACCTGCGCCTGACGCCCGAGGCCGCTTTACACCTCGTGCCGGGCCTGGCGCCCGAGGGTCTGAAGGGCGCGCTCGTCTTCGACGAGTGGTGGGTGGACGCCCAGGCCCTCGCGGCCCGCACGCTCGACTCCGCCCGGCGCGCGGGCGCCGAAGCGCTCACCGGCGCCCCCGTGGACGGCCTCATCGTGGAGGACGGCCGCGTCGCCGGCGCGCGCTCGGGCGGGCGCGAGTTCCGGGCCAAGGTCACGCTCAACGCCGCGGGGCCCTGGGTGGACAAGGTGGCGCGCCTGGCGGGCGCGAGCATGCCCCTGCGCCTGATGAAGGGCACCCATCTCATCTACGAGGACAAGGCCCTGACCCCGGTCGGCCTGCTGCTGGAGGCCGAGGACCGGGGCCGCTACGTCTTCGTCGTGCCCTCTCCCCTCGGCACCTGGGTCGGCCCCACCGACCTGCCCGGCCCCGAGGACCCCGACGCGGTGCGCACGACCGACGACGAGGTCGGCTACCTGACCCGCTCGGTGCGCCGCTACTTCCCGCGCTGGCCCGCCGCTCACGCCCGAACCATCGTGGGCTCGCGCCCCATCATCGGCCAGCCCGGCGGCGAGAAGCTCCTCTCCCGCGACTTCGAGGTCTTCGACCACCGCACGCGCGAGGGGCTGGAGGGCTTCATCACCGTGGGCGGCGGCAAGATGTCCGACTACCGCGTCATGGCGGAAGCCGCGGTGGACGCCGCCTGCCGCAAGCTCGGCGTCAGCGCGCCGTGCTCCACGCACCTGACCACCTTGGCCGGCGCGCCCGTCGGCGACATCCCTTCCTGGCCGCATCCCGACCCCGGGCTCAAGCGCTTCCTGCGGGAGCGCCCGCGCCTGCGCGAGCTGCACTCCCTGGCCTACCTGGGCGCGGGCCTGGCGGGGCACCTCGCGCGCCGCCTCGCGGGCCGCGCCGCGCCCGAGGGGTTCGAGGCTTTCGCGCGCCGCTACGCGTGAGACGCGCGCTCGCCGCCGCTCTCCCCGCCCGGGGCGCGCCGGCGGCCTGACGCTCCTAGGCCGGCTCGTCGAGCGTCTCGCGGACCTTGGCCAGCAGGACGTCGGCCGAGAACGGCTTGGGCAGGAACGGGAAGGCGCGCCCGCTCTCCGGGCGCGGCAGCTCCAGCTGGTCGGAGTAGCCCGAGATGAACAGGACGCGCAGGTCCGGGCGGCGCTCGCGCAGGCTGCGCACCAGGCTCGGCCCGTCCAGGCCCGGCATCACCAGGTCGACGACGGCCAGCCGCGGCTGGCGGGGCGCCTCCAGGCCGCGCAGGGCGGCCGCGGGCCCGTCGTCGAC
>CAZTZW010000588.1:0-1692 GCA_964618085.1 uncultured Elusimicrobia bacterium | reverse complement strand
TCACGATACCGCCGAAGATGTTGATGAGGACGGCCTTCACCTTCTTGTCCTTGAGGATGATCTTCAAGGCCTTGGTGACGCGCTCCTCGTTGGCGCCGCCGCCGACGTCGAGGAAGTTCGCCGGGCTGCCGCCCGCGAGCGCGATGGTGTCCATCGTGCCCATGGCCAGGCCGGCGCCGTTGACCATGCAGCCGATGCTGCCGTCGAGCCCGACGTAGGAGATGTCCGCGGCCTTGGCCTCGGTCTCGAGGGCGGAGGCCTCGTGGTCGGTCATCTTCGCCAGCTCGGGCTGGCGGAACAGGGCGTTGTCGTCGCTGGTGAACTTGCAGTCCAGCGCCATGCAGCCCTCGGGGGTCAGGATGAGCGGGTTGATCTCGAGCATGGAGCAGTCGAGGTCGATGAAGGCCTTGACCAGCGCCTTGGCGGTCTTCACGAAGGAGTTCACGCGGTCGGCGGGCACGTCGAGCTGGAAGGCGAGGCGGCGGCCGGCGAAGTCGCGCAGGCCGACGTTAGGGTCGACGGCCATGCGGATGATGGCCTCGGGCTTGTCGTGGGCCAGCGTCTCGATCTCCATGCCGCCCTGGGCGGAGGCGATGATGACGGGGCCGGCGGTCTTGCGGTCCATGACGACGGAGAAGTAGAGCTCGCGCTCGATCTTGACGCCGCCCTCGATGAAGAGCTTCTCGACCTTGAGGCCGGCCGCGCCCGTCTGGAGCGTGACGAGCTTCATGCCGATCATCTGCTTCGCGAGCGCCGCGGCTTCCTTGGGCGTCTTGGCGAGCTTGATGCCGCCGGCCTTGCCGCGGCCGCCGGCGAGCACCTGGGCCTTGATCACGACCTTGCGGGTCGCGTTGTCGGGATCGGCGAGGAAGCGCACCGCCGCCGCGCACCTGGGCCTTGAGCACCCAGGGGCCCTTCTTGCCGGCGCGCTTCATGGCGGCGGCGAGCTGGGCGGGCTTGGTGATAACGCCGCCGGCGGGCGGGACGGCCACGCCGCGGGCCTTCAGGAGGTCCTTTCCTTCGTGCTCCATCAATTTCATGAGAGTCTCCTTTAAGCGGCGACGGTCCAGGTCTCGGGACCGTTGAGCAGCTTCTGCAGGTCCGCCGGCTTGTCCTTGCGGGCCTGGTCGACCTGCGCGCCCATCAGCTCGTGGAGCACCGGGCGCTCGATGGCGCGGAAGATGCCCTGCGGCACCGGCTCGGCCATGTGGGCGAGGAAGTTCGCGAGCGTCGCGCTAGGGGCCTTCTCGTCGTGGACGAGCAGGTTCTTAGGCGGGTTCGCCGGGTCGAAGGTCACGACCTCGGGCTCCAGGCCGTTGAGGACGATGCCCTTGTCCTTCTTGGCGCCGAAGATCATCGGCTTGCCGTGCGCGACCTTCATCATCTTCTCCTCGCGGACGTCCTTGGCGGCGACGCCCTCGAACGCGCCGTCGTTGAAGACGATGCAGTTCTGGAAGATCTCGATGAACACCGAGCCCTTGTGCTTGGCGGCGCGAGTGAGCACGTCGCTCAAGAAAGGCAGGTCGGTGTCGACAGCGCGGGCGACGAAGGTCGCCTCGGAGGCCAGCGCGAGCGCGATGGGGTTGAGCGGCGCGTCGATGGTGCCCATCGGAGAGGACTTGGTCTTCTTGCCGATCTCGGAGGTGGGCGAGTACTGGCCCTTCGTGAGGCCGTAGATGCGGTTGTTGAAGA
>CAZTZW010000587.1:0-1710 GCA_964618085.1 uncultured Elusimicrobia bacterium | reverse complement strand
GATGGGGTGCAGGCCGAGGGCCAGCGCCTTGCGCAGCACGAAGCGGGTCTGGGGCATGGGGCCCTCGACCGCGTCGACGACGAGCAACGCGCCGTCGACCATCTTGAGGATGCGCTCGACCTCGGAGCCGAAGTCGGCGTGGCCGGGGGTGTCCACGATGTTGATCGTGTGGTCCTTGTACATGATGGACGTGTTCTTGGCCAGGATGGTGATGCCGCGCTCGCGCTCCAGGTCGTTGGAGTCGAGCACCTGCTCCTGGGCGGCGTCCGCCTTCACCTTGAACTCGCCGGTGGCCTTGAGGAGGGCGTCGACGAGGGTGGTCTTGCCGTGGTCGACGTGGGCGATGATGGCGATGTTGCGGATGTTCTCTCGGCGGGGTGAGCTCATGTTAGGGGGCCTTGTGGTGCCCGTACTCCCGGCCGGAGCGGAAGCCCTTGACCGAGGCGTAGGGGAGGAGGATATAGGACGCGTCGTCCTTTTTGAGAACGACGTGCTGGAAGTTGATGTCGAGGACCTCTCCCTCGTGCTTGCCGACCGAGATGCGGTCGCCGACCTCGAAGGGGCGGAGCAGGAGGATCAGGAAGGCCTGGAAGACGGCCGCGACGTAGTCGTTGACCGCGATGCCGAGGACGATGGTGGAGATGGAGAGGCTGGTCGCCAGGGCCGCCCAGGTCACGCCGAGAGCGTTGAGGGCGAAGGAGCCGGCCACGCTCCAGATGAGCGCGCTGGCCGCGAGCTTGACCAAGGTCGTCGCGGGGGCGGCCCAGCCGTAGCGCGCGGCCAGGCGCGCGATGGCGCCGTGGGCGCCCTGCGCCAGCGAGCGGCCCAGGAAGAGGATGAGTCCCGCGGTCGCGTAAGGAAGGGCCACGTCGAACCAGTTCAGGAAGCCCTTGTCCGCGAACCAGACCCGCGTCAGCGGCAGCAAAGACAGCGCGACGATGCCCATCGTCGAGAAGATGGCCGGCTTCCACAGAGCGGGCGTGGTCGCGTCGCGCATCGCCTTGAGCAGGCCCTCGGGCATGGCCAGGCGGCGGAGGTTCAGGCGCAGGCGGCGAGCGGTGTCGTAGGAGCCCGTGACGGTGACCGACTTCGCGTTGAGCTCGGTGTAGGTGTAGAAGGCGTAGGGCGGGTCGAGGTCGGTCTTGACGATGACGTAGCGCAGCGTCAGCTCGTGCACCGTCCCGGGCACGTCGTCGATGATGACGCGGCTGCCGGGGGAGAACGGGCGCGAGACGAGGAAGTGCACGCCGTGGACGAGGTTGCCGAGGGTGTCGCGGGCGGCCAAGGCCATCGCGGCGCCCGAGCCTCCGAGGGTGGTGAGCAAGGTGCTCTCGGTCACGCCCATCAAGGTGAGCCCGTAGCCGGCCGCGCCTCCGTACAGCGCCGCGCCGACGACGAGGCGGGCCATGCTGACCGTGGTCTTGCTCCAGCCGAACTTGGCGGCGAGCTTGCCGATGACCCAGCGCGAGAGGCGGTTGCCGAAGTAGGCGCCGGCGATGAGACCGCCGCCCTGGACGAACGGCATCACGGCGTCGATCCAGGCGGGGAGCGCGGTCCCGACGGAGGCGAGGGCGGGGAAGGGGAGGGCGCCGGCGGCGAAACCGGACAGGCGCGCCAGGCGCGAGGACCTCGCCAGCGGGGCCGGCGCGGAGGCGGCGGGCATCGAAGGGACGGCGTCGTCGGAAGCCGCGCTGACGGCGCCGCCGGCCG
>CAZTZW010000586.1:0-1720 GCA_964618085.1 uncultured Elusimicrobia bacterium | reverse complement strand
CCTCCGAAGCCTCCGCCAAGACCGGCGCGGGCCGCTCCTTCGACCTGACGGGGACGCTCGCCGCGCCCGCGGACTCGCCCGCTACCCCGGGCTCGTCCTCCGACGGCGGCATCCCGCTCGCGCCCGCCTCGGTCACGCCGCAGCAGATCACCGCCCTGCGCCGCGTGCTCGCGACCACCTTCAAGCCGGGCCACCTCCTCTCGCCCCAGGACATGAACGACGCCGGGCACCAGGCCCGCCTGCAGACCGGCCAGGCCGTGCGCGTCTTCGACGTGCTCGCGGCCCAAGGCCATGTCGCCAGTTTCTCCATCGGCTACGTGCACACCCTCTCCGGCGAGCGCGCCGCCGCCCCCGAGGCTGATGAGACGCTCAAGGGCGTCCACGGCCTGACCGCGACCGCGGTCAGGCTCCTCGCCGCGCCAAACTTCGTCGATCGCGGCCGGGCCGTGACCCTGCTCGGCAAGGCGCTGCGCCAGGCCGAACTCGCCGGCGCCGCGACGCTGCTGCCCGAGCTGCGCGTCCTTTATAAGAACGCCGCCATGGATTTCTTCCGCGTCACCCTGCGCGACTACGCGGTGTACCTGAAGAAGAGCGAGTCGCCCGACGCCGCCGAGAAGCTGCAGAAGCTCCAGGCGGCCCAGGCCCTCTCCGCCGACATCTCCTACTCCGTCGGCCGCCCCGACCCCGAAGTGAGCCGCGTCCTGCGCGCGTACGCCAATACCACGCTCAAGGACCTGAAGGCCAGCGACGCCATCATGCGCGGCGAGCACGGCCAGGAAGTCCACGCCGGCATCACCTTGATGCGCCAGTTCGTCGGCCAAGACCGCACCACCGAGGAGGCCGGCAAGCCCGCCGTCGCGTCCGAGTTCCCCCTCATCGGCGCGGACGACGAGGCCTACGCGGCCCTCAACAAGTACGGCGTGAACC
This sequence comes from uncultured Elusimicrobia bacterium, assembly GCA_964618085.1. Lineage (GTDB taxonomy): Bacteria > Elusimicrobiota > Elusimicrobia > UBA1565 > UBA9628 > GWA2-66-18. The sequence goes on along the minus strand of CAZTZW010000586.1, from coordinate 793 downwards.
TCACCCGGCGGGCCGTCGAAGGGAAGCTGCGCCCCCTCATCGGCCGCCGCGGCGACCTGCGCAAGATCGTGAAGGTCCTGCTGCGCGTGCAGAAGAACAACCCCCTCATCCACGGCGAGGCCGGCGTCGGCAAGACCGCCCTCATCGAGGGCCTGGCCCAGGAGATCGTCGACGGCAAGGTCCCCCAGCTCGCGGGCAAGAACATCGTGCGTCTGGACATCGACGCGCTCGTGGCCGGGACCAAGTACCGCGGCGACTTCGAGGAGCGCATCAAGGCCGTCATCGAGGAAGTCCGCAAGTCCGAGGGCAAGGTCATCCTCTTCATCGACGAGATCCACAAGATCGTCGGCGCCGGAGCGAGCTCCGGCGGCTCCATGGACGCCGCCAACATCCTCAAGGAGGCGCTCGCCGACGGCTCCGTCTCCGTCATCGGCGCCACCACCTCCGAGGAGCTGCGCAAGATCGAGAAGAGCGGCGCCCTCGAGCGCCGCTTCCAGCCCATCAAGCTCGCGGCGCCCACCAACGAGGAGGCCGTCGCCATCCTCGAGGGCCTCAAGCCTCTGTACGAGAAGAAGCACGGCGTGACCATCGCCGTCGAGACCGTGAAGGCGGCGGTGGCCATGGCCTCCCGCTACATCAAGTCCCGCCAGCTGCCCGATTCCGCGCTCGACCTCATGGACGACGCCGCCGCCGAGGTGGAGCTCCAGGCCGCCGAAGCCAAGAACGCGGGCAAGCCCGCGCGCACCGACGTGCGCGTCCAGGACCTGGCCGTCGAGGTCGAAGGCCGCACCGG
>CAZTZW010000585.1:0-1724 GCA_964618085.1 uncultured Elusimicrobia bacterium | reverse complement strand
CATGAAGCGCTCGGACCTATCCGGCGTCCCGGCCCACCGGTCCGGCGGCCGTCTCGAGGGCAAGTGCTATGCTTGAAGTGATGGAACTTACTCCCGAGGACCTGCGACGGATACTGGGCGTCGACGGCTCCGCCCACGTCGAGATCGAATCCAAGTGGAAGCTGGACGCCGAAGCGGCCAAGCCCCTGCGCCGCCATCTGCGCGAGCGTCCGGACGTCGAGCCGGTGAAGGACACCGTCTTCTTCGACCAGTATCTCGACACCGAGGGACTCGACCTCCTGCGCGCCGGCGCGAGCCTGCGCCTGCGCTACCGCAAGAACGGCGCGAACGTCTACCTCCAGTACAAGGGCCCGGGCCTGCGCCAGGGCGGCCTGCACATCCGCTCCGAGCACCGCACGCGGCGTCTCGACGCGCTCGTGCGCGAGGAGAGCGGCAGCGACGTGATGCAGTTCACGGCGCCTTCGGTGCGCGAGATGCTGCGGGACAAGGCGCCCGACGAAATGATCGCGGCGATGCGCCGCGACCTCGGCGCCGCCGTCGTCGAGGCCGTCGACCGCGCGCCCCTGCTCTGCCAGTACCAGAAGGAGGTCTTCCGCGTCGAGCTCGATGGCTGCTGCCTGGCGCCCTCGGTGGACCGCCTCAGCGTGTTCCGCGTGGACGGACGCGGCCCGCTGGCCATGTCCACCTTCTGGGAGTACGAGGACCAGGCCGACGCGGAGGACCTCGACTCCCTGCTCGCCGCGCTCCCCGCCCTCAAAGCCTTCGACGAGTCCTTGGCCAAGGCCTTCGGCCTGCGTCCCGAGCCTCTGGACAAGTACCGCCGCTGCGCTAGCGGCCTCCTGCTCCTGCCCCGCGAGGCCGAGCGCCGGGCTCTCGCCGCCGTCTAGCTCAGCGCTCGAGGCCGGCGACCTCCGGCTCGGGCGCGGCGAACGTCACCAGCACGCCACGGTGGTCGGTGGGGTACGGCGACACGACCACGTCCGCGTGCTCCGCGTCCTCTCCCACGACCTCGGCCGTCAGCGGGCGAAGCGCGCCGCGGTAGAAGACGAAGTCGATGCGGTCGCGGTGGTCCTTGGGGTCGCCGGCGCGCAGGCCCGGCGTCCAGGTGAAGCCGGGACGCGCCGTCTCGCTGGGGTGCACCCGGCGGTAGGCGTCGACGAAGCCCGCGGCGGCGAAGGCGCGCGTGGCGGGCCACTCCACCTTGAGCGGGTGCGTGCCGTCGCGCTCCGCCGCGGCGGTCCAATCCAGGTGCGAGGGCTCGTTGAAGTCCCCCGCCGCGAGGACCGCGGCGTCCTCGCCGTCCTCGAGCGCCGCCAAGGCCTCCGCCGTTCCCGCGCCGCGGGCCGTCCGCGCCTCGGCCTGGGCCTCGGCCTCGGTGGAGATGAAGCGTCCTCCTTCATAAGGGATGCCCAGCAGTTGGTACGGCTGATAGGGAGCGTGGGACAGGTGGACGCTGAGCAGGCGCACGCCGCGCCCGTCGGGCAGCCGCGCCCGCGCGGCGCCGGAGCCCGTCTCCTCCAGCGGCCAGCGGCTGAGCAGCGCCGTGCCGCCTCCCTGCTGGACGAGATGCAGACCCAACGCCGCCGCCAGCGGCGCCGAGCACGCCTCGCGGCCGCACTCTTGGAGGAAGACGACGTCGGCGTCGGCGCGGCGGATGAGGTCGGCCAGCGGACCGTGCCGCCCGGTCCCGTCCAGCCGGACGTTCAAGGTCAGCGCGCGCAGGG
>CAZTZW010000584.1:0-1725 GCA_964618085.1 uncultured Elusimicrobia bacterium | reverse complement strand
CGACGAGAGGCGCTCGTCGCGCTGTCCGCCGAGATGAACGGCGGGACCGCGAGGGTCCTCGAGCTCTCGCTGGCGCACGTCCGGCGCCGCCGCGTCGCGGGCCGCCTGCTCTCGACCCATCAGGCCGTCTCGCACCGCCTGGCCGACCTGCACGTGCGCCTCGAGCTCTCGCGCTCGCTCACCAGCCAGGCCGCGCGGGCGCGGGGGGGCGCGGCGGCGCTGCTGCCCTCCTTGGCGAAGGCCGCCGCCGCCGAGGCCTATCTCGACGCCTGCGAGACCGGCCTGCACGTGCACGGCGCGGCCGGCTTCACTTGGGAGCACGAGCTCAACGCCCATCACCGCCGCGCGCTTTCGCTGCGCGCCTATCTCGGCGCCCCGACGGCCCTGCGCCGCGCCGCCTCCGCGGCCCTCGTCGCCGCGGGACCGGCGGGACTTTCCCGCATCCTATCCGATTCCGAGGAGACCACATGACCACGCCCGCCGACGCCGAGACCATCGCCGTGCTGCGCCGCCTGATGCGGGAGGTCGGAGTGCCCGCGTCGACCACGGAGGCCATCTCTCCCGAGGAGGACCTCATCGCGCGGGGCCTCTTCGACTCCGTCTCCCTCGTCGCGATGGCCGTCAAGGTCGAGGGAGCCTTCGGGATCACCATCCCCACCGAGGAGTTCGACCCCGCGAACTTCGCCTCGCTGGCCGCCGTCGCGCGGCTCGTCGCGCGCCGCCGGACGGACCGGGGCGCGTGAACGCGCCGGCCGCCACGCTCGTCGACCTGCTGCGCGCGCGCGCGCAGGAGCGGCCCGGCGCCGTGGCGCACCTCGCGCTGGACGCCCGCGGCGAGCCCGCGAGGTCGATGGATTACGGCCTCATGGAGCGCCGGGCGCGCGCCGTGGCGGCGCGGTTGTCGCGGCGCTGCGCCCCCGGCGAGCGCGTCCTCCTGCTGTATCCATCCGGGCTCGACTTCGTGGAGGGCTTCTTCGGCGCGCTCTTCGCGGGCTGCGTGCCGGTGCCCGCCTACCTGCCGCATCCCTTCTTCCTCAAACGCGCGCTGCCGCGCCTGCGCGCCGTCGTGCGCGACTCGCGCCCCGCCGCCGGCTTGACCGCCTCCTCCAGCGCCGCCCTGCTCAAGTCCCTCCTTCGAGACGCTCCCGAGCTCGCCGCGCTCCAGTGGGAGGCCTCCGACGAGGCCCCGGACCCGCCGGCCGGAGCGTGGCGCGCGCCCGACGCGGCGGAGGGAGACCTCGCCGTCCTCCAGTACACCTCCGGCGCCTCTTCCGACCCGAAAGGCGTCATGCTCGACCACCGCAACGTCCTCTACAACGCCGCGCTCATCCATGAAGTCAGCGGCCACTCCGCGGACACCGTCGGCGTGCTCTGGCTGCCGCACTCGCACGACATGGGCCTGATGAGCATCGTCCAGATGCTCTACGCCGGCTGCCGCTGCGTCAGCCTCTCCACGGTGGACTTCCTGCGCGACCCCGGGCTGTGGCTGCGGACCATCACCCGCCACCGCGGGACCAGTTCGCCCGCTCCCAACTTCGCCTACGAGCTGTGCCTGCGCCGCGTCGCGTCCGAGGAGCGCGCGGGACTGGACCTGTCGAGCTGGGACATGGCCTACGACAGCGCGGAGCCCGCGCGCGCCGAGACCATCGACCGCTTCAGCGCGGCGTTCGCCCCGTACGGCTTCCGGCGCGAGGCCTTCTACCCGTGCTACGGCGTGGCCGAGGC
>CAZTZW010000583.1:0-1731 GCA_964618085.1 uncultured Elusimicrobia bacterium | reverse complement strand
CTGGTTGATATAGAGGATGTTGGTCACCAGCAGGGCATAGGGCAGGCCGACCAGGAAGAAGGCGTTGCGCCAGCCGTAGTGCTGGCCGATGGCGCCGCCGCCCGCGTAGCCCAGGGCGGAGCCGACCGGGATGGCCATCGAGAACACGGCGAGCACCCAGGCGCGCCGCTCGGGCGGGAAGCGCTCGGCCACGAACGAGGGCGAGATGGCGCCGTAGCAGGCCTCCCCCACCCCGACCAGAGCGCGCGTGGCGAACAGCGACGAGAAGGAGCGCGTCAGTCCAGCCGCCGCGGTGGCCACGCTCCACAGCGCGATACCGCCGGCGATCCAGGGACGGCGGCCGCGCGAGTCGGCGTACCAGGCGATGGGCGGCGCGGCCAGCATGTACACGACCATGAAGGCGGAGGCGAGGCTCCCGGCCTGCGCGTCGGAGAGGGACAAGTCGGCGCTGATGAGCGGCAGGAGGGCGTAGGCCACCTGCCGGTCGATGTAGTTGAGGACGTTGACCGCCGTCAGCAGCCAGAGGCAGGCCGCCGGCGACCAGGCCCTCACAGCTTCCAGACGGCGTCGCCGGGACGCACGGCGTCGGCCACCTCGACGTAAGCTGTCTCGCCGCTCAGGGCGCTCTGCACCTGCTTCTTGCCGACGCGCAGGTGCTCCACGCGCTGGGTCAGGTCGGTCGCCCGGCCCTTCACGCGCACGGAGTCGCCGGCGGAGAGAGGCTCCTCCAGCCGCACGGTCATCTCGCGCGTCGCGGGGTCGTACGCCCGCACCTTTCCCAGGAGCGGGGCGCCGACCAGCTGTTCCTCCGGGGAGATGTCCCACACGGGCGTGCGGGACGGCGCGACCGTCGGCTTCGCCTTGGCGGGGCGGCGGGTCGCGGGCTTCGTCTTGGTCGGTTTCTTGGAGCGTTTCACCATGGCATCCCTAGTCTGTCATTTCCCGAGGCAGAAGCGCGAGAAGACGGCGTCTAGTACATCGGGCGCGGCGTCTTCGCCCAAAACGTCGCCCAAGCGGCCGATGGCCGTTCGCAGGCTGGAGGCGAGGAGTTCCGGCCTGGTCTCTGCCGTTTCCAGTTCCGTCAGCGCGGCGCGGAGCGCCGCCGCTTGACGCGCGCCGCAGGCGGGCGCCTCTTCCTGATCGCCGGGCATGACGGCGGAGACGACGGCCGCGGTCAACGCCTCGAGTCCGGCGCCGGTCTTGGAGGAGACTGACACGCCGCCGGCAGGCGGCGCGTCGGTCAAGTCGTTCTTGTTCCAGACCTGGAGCACGGGGGCGTCTCCGCGGAGGCTCCGCGCCCGGTCGAGGAGGGCCTGGGCCTCTTCCCGCGGTCCGGTCACGTCGCAGACGATGAGCGCGACGTCGCAGGACCTCAGCGCCTCCTCGGCGCGCCGGACTCCTTCGGCCTCCTCCGGCACGTCGGTCTCCCGCAGGCCGGCGGTGTCGATGAGCACCGCGGGCAGGCCCGCGAGCTCCGCGCTTTCCTCGAGGACGTCGCGGGTGGTGCCGGGCCGGGGCGAGACGATGGCGCGGTCGCGGCCGAGCCAGGCGTTGAGCAGGCTGGACTTGCCCGCGTTGGGGCGCCCGAAAAGGCCGACGCGCGCGCCGTCGCGCAGGAGGCGGCCGCGCTCCTGGCCCGCGAGCAGGGCCGAGACGCCGGCGCGGGCTTCCGAGAGCGTCGCGGCGATCTCCGCGGGAGGCAGCGGCGCGAGGTCCTCGTCCGGGTGGTCG
>CAZTZW010000582.1:0-1734 GCA_964618085.1 uncultured Elusimicrobia bacterium | reverse complement strand
CCGAGGAGATCGTCCCGGTCCTCGTCCCGCAGAAGAAGGGCGACGCGGTCGCCTTCCTGAAGGACGAGACTATCCGGCCCGACACCACGCTCGAGAAGCTGCTGTCGCTGAAGCCCGCCTTCCGCGAGGGCGGCTCCGTGACGGCGGGCAACTCCTCCTCGCTCAACGACGGCGCCTCCGCCGTCCTCATCATGGAGGCCCGGCTGGCCAAGGAGCTCGGTCTTCAGCCGTTCGCGCGCTGGGCCGGCTCCGCCGCCGCCGGCGTGGACCCGCGCTTCATGGGCATCGGTCCGGTCCCGGCCATCAAGGCGCTGACCGGCCGCATCGGTTGGTCCCCGTCCGAGGTCGACCTCGTCGAGATCAACGAGGCGTTCGCGGCGCAGGCGCTCGCCTGCCAGCGCGAGCTCGGGCTCGACCGCGCCAAGCTCAACGTCAACGGCGGCGCCATCGCGCTGGGCCACCCGCTGGGTTCCTCCGGCTGCCGCATCACGGTCACCTTGCTGCACGAGATGCGCCGGCGCAAGGCGCGGCGCGGCCTCACCGCGCTGTGCGTCGGCGTGGGCCAGGGACTGGCCGCGGCCTGGGAGGCCGTCTAGCCCGTGCTCGTCGTCTCGCGCGACCACGAGTGGACGGCGCGCCTGCGCGCGCTGGCGGCTCGCGGCGGCTGGCCCGTGGAAGTGCGCCATGAACTCCCCACGGCCTCGCGCCTGCCGCCGCCCGAGAGGGCCTTGGTCGTCGTCGACCGCGCCCTGGCGGTCCCCGCCGCGCGCGCCGTCGCGGGGCTGCGCGGCCTCTATCCCTGGGCCTCGGTCGTGCTCGCCTGCGTCGAGGCGGAGCTCAGCCCGCAGCACATGAACGAGAACGTCGCCTGCGGCGCCGACGACGTGCTGGGCAAGCCGTGGCCCGACGCGAAGCTGCTCGAGCGTCTCGCGGTCCTGCGCGACCGCGCCCTGGCGTCCGAGGAGCGCGTCGCCGCCGACGGCGGCCTGCGGCTCGAACGCCGCTCGCGCCGCGGCTACGCGCGCGCGGGAAAGGCTTGGCGCGACCTGGCGCTGGCCGCGCCCGACTTCGAGGTCCTGTGGCTGCTGCTCGACCGCGAAGGCGAGCCGGTGGAGCGGACCGCGCTGGCCAAGGCCGTGGGCGACGCCTCGGGCCGCACCGTCGAGCTCGAGGCAGCGGCCCGCCGCGTTCAGCTCCTGCGCGCCCGATTGCGTCCCTGGAAAGGCCGTCTGCTCAGCGTGCGCGGCGGCGGGTACCGGCTGGTCTCGAAGGGCGCTTAATCCTTTCGGCGGTCGACGACGTAGGCCGAGCCGTTCTTGGCTTTGGCGGCTTTCTTGAGCTCGGCGCCGAGGTGGGCCACGTGCGCGAAGTTCTTGAGCGCGCGCTCCCGGTTGTGGCAGATGCCCACGGACACGGACAGGAAGGGGAAGTCCTTCATCGCGCCCAAGCGGTCCTTGGTGCGGATGAAGCCGCGCGCCTTGTCCTCCGCACTATAGAAGGAGGGGACCACGGCGTCGAAGCCCGAGCATATCTTCTCGGCCACCGACTCCATGCGCTCGGGCGTGGTCAGCACGATGAAATCGTCGCCGCCGATGTGGCCCACGAAGTCGGCCGACTTCGTGCGCACGGGCTCGACGAGGACGCGGGCGAGGGCCTTGATGACGCGGTCGCCCTCCTCGTAGCCGTAGACGTCGTTGTAGGCCTTGAACTGGTTCAAGTCGACGTAGAGCACGG
>CAZTZW010000581.1:0-1734 GCA_964618085.1 uncultured Elusimicrobia bacterium | reverse complement strand
AGGAAGCGGCGGCCGTCGGCCTCGACGACCCGCCCCGCCTGGGCGTAGCGCGCCACGTCCGGCTCGGTGAGCCAGGCGTCGCCGTCGGGGCCGCGGACCACGTAGACCGCGGGAATGGAGCGGGGGTCGGAACGCCAGCGCTCGCGCAGAGCCTTCAGGTAGGCCAGCGACTCGGAGGCCGTGTCGAGGTCGCGCGACTCGGAGGGATCGTGACGCAGGGCCTGCAGGCGGGCCTCGGCCAGGACGATGGCGGCCTCGGCCGTGAGCATCCCGCGGCCGAAGACGACCCGCTCGCGGCGGCGGCGCAGGCTCTCGCGCGCGCCGAACAGCCCGTCGATGGCGCGCGTCCACGCCGCGTCGGCGCGCGTCTCGGGGAGGCTCAGCGCGGCCTCCATCTCGGCGTCGAACTCCTCGAGGGCGGCGACATAGGCATCGAGCGCCTTGTCCTTCAAGAGGTGGTCCGGGGAGGAGCCGGCGCGAGCGAGCCAAGCGGAGAGCGCGGCCCGCCGGGCCGCGTCGGTCTTGTCCGATAGCGCGCTCAGCCGCGCGATGGCCGCGGCCACCGTCGCGGGGGCGGCGAGGCCCGCGGCGTAGGAGTCGCGCAGGGCGCGGGACAGGGCCTCGACCTGGGCCAGGCGCGCCGACTCGTCGTCCACGCGCGCGGCGACGTCGGCGCGCAGGAAGGCCGCGACCGCGGGCCAGCCGCCGCGAGGGCCGCCCAGCCCGTCCATGAGCCGCCCGAGGACCTCCTCCAGGCCTTGGCGGCGCCCCTGGAGGTCGACGCGCATCAGCATGTCCAGCGTCTCCGACGGGGTGAAGCCGCCGTGGACAACGGCGGAGGCGTCGCGCTTGGCGATGCGGTAGGCCGCGACCCGCCGCGCGAGGTCCTCCTTCACGCTCGCGGGCGCCTCGGCCAGCGCCTCGGAGGAGCGCCGCTCGAAGTCCTCGTCGAGGAGACGGTCGGCCCAATACGAGAGCAGGCGCTCGCGCGGCGAGCGCTCGGAGGCGTCGAGCGGGTCGCCCGCGGGTCCGTCGCCGGGCGCGCGCGCGTAGGCGCCGGGCTCCACGCCCAAGGCGGTCAGCTCGACCACGAGGCGGGCGAAGTCGCGCTTCAACGCGAAGAGCGCCTCGAGGAACGCGGCCTGAGCGGACAGGACCTCCGACAGCGCGGCCTCGCCCTCGCCCTCGGGCGAGAGGCCCAGTCGGCGCCGCTCGCCCATGCCGAGCAGGTGGCGGCGCGCGGCGACGACGCGCGCGCGCTGGGCGGAGAGGGCGCGCGTCCCGTCGGCCACCGCCGCCAGGAGGGAGTGCAGCATCAGACCGAGGCCCTTGAGGCGGTCCTGCGACTCGAGCTCGCGCCGGAGCGCGTCGTCCAGCACCGCGGTGAGCGCGCCGCGCAGGCGCTCGGGGTCCGGCGCCTCGAGGAAGCCGGCCTGCACCCAGGTCCCGCGGAAGGTTCCGAAGGCCGCCACGGGCGTGAAGCCCTTGTAGCTCATGCGCTCGGCGATGAGGTCGGCGCGCAGCTGCGGCAAGGTGTCGCGCGCGCCGCCCAGCTCGGTGGGCAGGCCGTCCTCGAAGAGGACCTTGGCGACGAGCTCCAGGTCCAGGGCCTCGGCCTCGGCCAGCGCGCGCCGCGCGGCGACCGCGTCGTCCTCCTCGGGCTCGCGCGGCAGCAAGGCGAGCAGGCGCGCGCCCTCGCCGGCGCCCAGACCGAGCAGGCCCGCGGCCTCGGCC
>CAZTZW010000580.1:0-1745 GCA_964618085.1 uncultured Elusimicrobia bacterium | reverse complement strand
GCCTTGGGCGCCGCGCAGATGGCGGCGGGCGTCAACGGGCTCGACGTCGAGATCGTCTTCGACGGCGGGAAGCGGCGCAAGCCTTTCTTCTCCTGGCCGGGCTCCGGCCGCGCCCCGCGCGTCGCCGCCGCCTGGCTCACGCGCGGCGGGCCGCCGCGCGACCTCGACCGCTACGCGCAGGCGCCGCGACTGAAGCGGCGCATCGAGATGACCGAGTTCGGCGCGATGAGCGCCGCCGGCGTCGCGAGCGCGTCGTTCCTCCTGTCGGGCGGCCTGCTGTTCGCCCTCCTGGGCGGGGTGTTCATCGCGTTAGGGGCCGCTCACTACGTCAACGCCCGGCGCCAAGGCGCCGCGGCTATGCGCCGGATGGTCATGACGGACGCGGGAGCCTTCGAGGCGCGCGCGCAGGTCCTGCTCGACGACATGCTCTCGTCGGTCGGCGCCAAGAGGCGCGTCGCCGTCCGCATCCTGCGGCAGGGCGGGATCAACGCGGCCTACACCTCGCAGTTCCGCGACACCATCTTCCTGAACTGGGGGGCGCAGACGCTCGACGACGGGCGGCTGCGCGCGGTGATGGCGCACGAGCTCGGCCATCGCCGCTTCCGCGACGATTTCTTCCTGCTGCGCGTCATGCGCGGCGCGCTCGAGGCGGCGGCCTGGGCGGCGGGCGGCGCGCTCCTCCTCAAGGTCCTGTTCCCGGGGCTGGCGTCCGCGTTGCCGGCGTTCATCGTCGGGGTGCCGGCGGGCTGGCCCGCGGCGGCCCTCGTCGCCTTCGGCGCGGCCGTCGCTTACGCGGGCGGCCTGGCCTTGAGCGCTCTGCCGCGCCTCGCCGAGTTCCGCGCCGACCATTACGCCGCGTGGATGACGGACCCGCTCGACGTGGCGGGCGCGCTGCGCCGGCTCTACGCGCCCTCCGCGCCGGTCAACGATTCCCTGCGCGCGACGCACCCGGACACGCGCCGGCGCATCATCGAGCTGCGCGGCCGCGAGGCCGCGGCGGCCAAGGGGCGCATGCCCGCGGGGGTCACGGACGCGCTCGCCAAGGCGGCGCTGGTCGCGCCGTCGATGGCCGCCCTCAGCTGGTACGTGTGGACGACGGCCGCTCCGACTCTGGGCTTCTGGACCTTCTCGGCCACCTTCCTGCCCCTGCCCCTGCTCTCCGCCCACTTCACGCTCGTCGGCGCCTTCTGGGCGTCGCGCTACTTCGCCTACCCGCGGCTGAGCCCGCGCGGGCGGGCGGCGTTCCGCTCCTTCTTCGAGGGCGTCGCCGTCGCCTACCCGCTGGCCGCGCTGGCGGGCCTCGGCCTGTGGGCGGCGTCGCTGTTCGGCGCGGCGCCCGCGGCGCTGTCGGGGTACTTCCTGCCGTGGACCATGCTGCTCTCGGCGCTCTCGCCGGCCGCGGCCGCCTTCCTGGCGAGCCTGCTCGGCGTCATCGGCCTCATCGCCTTGGCGGAGGTCGTGCACCACTTCGTGTGGCGCGCGCCGCTCAAGGGCGGCTCCGGCCGCGGCGGGGCGTGGGGCAATCTAGGACAGCAGCTCCTGCGCATGCGCCGCAAGGGCGCTTGATTTCGGGCGGGGGCGGGGCTATATAGTGGATATGAGCCGGACGACGAGCGTCGCTTTGCTGCTCGCGAGCCTCTGCGGGCCGGCCCGGGCGCTCGACCTGCGCGAGTTCTTCGGCGCCGCGGCCAAGCCCGTCGAGACCCCGGCCGTGAAGGGCCGCGCGACCGGCGCCCGCGCCGGCT
>CAZTZW010000579.1:0-1765 GCA_964618085.1 uncultured Elusimicrobia bacterium | reverse complement strand
GAAGGGGGCGACGGCGGAGGACTGGGCCAGGATGAGGAGACCGCCCAGGGCGAGCAGGGCGATCAGGATGGGGGCCAGCCACAGCATCTTGCGCTGGGACATGAACCGCCAGAGGTCTTTGAGGGTTTCCATGGTCTCTCCTTAGAAAGGGCGTCGCGCGGATTCGGCGGGGTCTCGGGGGGGCTTCTCGTCCCAGTAGCTGTCCTTCTCCCGCAGCTTCAGCTCCAACGGGCTCACGCCGAAGGCCCGCAGGAGCACGGCGTAGGGCGTCATGATGACGTAGTAGAGCACGCCGCAGATGAGCCACAGGTTCACCTTCGCCAGGACGCCGACGACCGGCATCCAGACGTCGTAGACGGGGCCGAAGGCCTTGGGGTAAAAGGCGGCGAGGGCCCAGCTCAGGGGGGGGACGGCGGTCCACAGCGGCACGGCGCCGTGGTGGCGCCACGAACGCCAGGCGAAGAAAAGCACGATGAAGCCGAGGCCCACTCCAAAGCCGCGGAGTGCTCGCTTCCGGGCTTCGCCCGGAGGCTCCGCGATTAATCCAGAGCGAAGGTCGTCTTCCATGATTCGTCCTGGGCCTGTTTGGGCTGGTCCTTCTTGTCGAGGAAGATGGAGCCGAGCACGAGGTGGTCCATCTCGGTGCGCATGAAGCACATGTAGGCCTCCTCGGGGCGGCACACGATGGGCTCGCCGCGCACGTTGAAGGAGGTGTTGACCAGGACCGGGCAGCCGGTCTTGGCCTCGAAGGCCTTGAGGAGGTCGTGGAACGGGGCGTTGTCCTCGCGGCGCACCGTCTGCAGGCGCGCGGAGTAGTCCACGTGCGTCACCGCCGGGATGGTGGAGCGCGGCCGGTTGAGGCGCTCGATGCCGAAGAGCTTGGCCTGCTCCGCGGTCTCCGGGATGCGCCGGCTCTCCTTGACCGGGGCCGTGACCAGCATGTACGGGCTCTCGCCGGTGAAATCGAACCACTCCGATGCTTTGTCCGCGAGCACGGCCGGGGCGAACGGGCGGAAGGACTCGCGGTACTTGATCTTGAGGTTCATGACGGACTGCATCTCGGGGCTGCGGGCGTCGCCGATGATGCTGCGCGCGCCGAGCGCGCGCGGGCCGAACTCCATGCGGCCCTGGAACCAACCGAGCACCTTGCCGTCGGCGAGTAGGCCGGCGGCGCGGGCCGCGACCTCGCCGGGGGCGACGCGCGTGTAGGGCGCGCCGCGGGACTTGAGGAAGGCTTCCACCTCGTCGTCGCCGTGGGACGGACCCAGCAGCGAGCCGCGCTGCGAGTCGCCCGGGCCCGCGGAGCGCGGCTTGCCCAGCACGGCGTGCCAGGCGAAGAGGGCGCCGCCCAGGGCGCCGCCCGCGTCGCCGGCGGCGGGCTGGACCCAGATGCGGTCGAAGAGGCCCGAGGCGTGGAGCTTGCCGTTGCCCACGCAGTTGAGGGCCACGCCGCCCGCCAGGCACAGGTTCTTGGAGCCCGCGACCTCGCAGGCGTGGCGGGCCATCTTGAGCATGATCTCTTCGCAGACCACCTGGACCGATGCGGCGAGGTCCATCTCGCGCTGTCCCAGCTTCGATTCCGCCGCCCGGGGCGGGCCGCCGAACAGGGCGTCGAACTTCGCGTTGGTCATCGTCAGCCCGGCCGCGTAGTCGAAGTACGACATGTCCATCCGGAACGAGCCGTCTTCCTTCAGGTCGATGAGGTTGTCGCGGATGAGGCCGGCGTACTTGGGCTCGCCGTAGGGTGCCAGGCCCATGACCTTGT
>CAZTZW010000578.1:0-1767 GCA_964618085.1 uncultured Elusimicrobia bacterium | reverse complement strand
CCAGGCGCTGAACCTCGCGCCCTCGCTCCTGCCCGCGGCGCCCATCGCGGTCGCCCCCGCTCCCGTCCCCGACCAGCACGCGCCGCTCGGCGTATTGTTCGACGGCGACGGCGCGCACGAGCAGCCGGTCTCGGCCTCCGACCTCTCGACCTGGCTCTCCATCAAGGACGCGAAGGCCGCCGACGCCCTCGACGCCGCGGCCGAGCTCGCCGGACAGACCAAGATCGGCCGCCGCATCCTGTCGGAGGCGGCGAAGCTGCTCCAGGACTCGCCGCTCCCGGTGGACGTGCTCGACCTCGGCAAGAACCACGGCGAGTACGACTATCTCGATACCCGCCTGCGCCTGCACAAGAAGCTGCTGCGCCCCGAGAACCGCGCCATGCTCGCCGCCACCCTCATCCACGAGCTGCGCCACGTCACCCAGCACGCGCTGGGCATCCCCGCCGAGGCCCTGGAGATGGAGATCGAGGCGCACCTCGACGACCTCGCCTTCATGGCCGAGTTGGGCGTCACGCCGCCCGAGAAGACCTTCGCGCGCCAGTCGCTCGAGGCCTTGAAGAAAGGCCCCGAGGCCTTCGTCGAGCTCCTGCACATGGCTCTGCCGGGCCGTCCGCGCCTGGCGTCCTCGTCCTACGGCGACATCGAGACCGAGCTCGAAGAGCAGCTGGCCGAGGCGAGCCGCGGGCGCGGCGCGCGAAAGAAGAAGCTCGTCGCCGCCATCGAGCGCGACCTGGCCCTGATCCGCTCCCGGGAAGGCCGCGCCGCCTATCGCGCCTTCTCCCGCCGCGTCGAAGCCCGCCTGCGCCGCGACGCCGAAGCCGCCGCCAAGGCCGCCAAGCCCTAGGCCGCTCGTCCCGCCGGACTTCCCCGAAAGACCCGCGCGCCTCCCACGGGACGCTTGATAGCATGCGTCCATGAACCACGCCCTCCTCCTCGCGCTGGCTTTGACCGCGTCGGCCGCCAACGGCCCCCAGCCCCCCCTCGGCCGCGCCCTGACCAAGGCCGAGTACGACGCCATCACCGCCTTGCTGCGCCCGGGCCTCGACCAGAAGGACTTCGCCGCGAGGGATTTCGCCATGCGGGAGTGGTACGGCGAGCAGCCCGACGGCAAGCCCTGCAAGTTCGTCATGTCGATGCGCCCCTCCGCGCGCCCGCTCACCGGCGCCTACGACGTGAGCACCGGCGAGACCGTCATCGAGGGCTTCCTCCACGGCTCGCCGATGGACTACCACGTGGCGACCCTCGAGGGCGGCTTCATCGTGCAGCCCCGCCGCACCGACCTGACGCGCGCCGAGCGCCGCCGCGTCGAGGCGAACCTCGTCGCCGTCTCCGTCGCCCCGGACCATTTCTCCATGGAGCAGCTCGCGCGCTTCACCAACGACACCGTCGTCGTGCGCCTGCGCGCGCCGGGAGAGGTCGAGGAGGTCGTCCGGCGCAGCAGGCTGGCCTTCGTCGACACCTCCGAGTTCTCCTGCCGCGTGAACGGCAGCCAGAGCCTCTACCACGCCCGCTGGCAGGCGCGCCTCGACGAGCTGTTCCGCGGCCTCGACCGCTAGGACCCACCCCTAGCAGGAACGAGCCCCCGGGGCTACACTCCGGGTATGCGACCCCTCGCAGCCGCCTCCCTCGCGTTCGCCCTCGCCGCGCCCGCTGCGGCCGACCCGTACGTCGCCCCGCCGGCCGACCCCGCCGCCTGCGAGCGCGCGCTGAGCATGCTGGAGACGCGCGGCGGCGCCGGCCCCATCTACGACTCGCTCCCCGAGGACT
>CAZTZW010000577.1:0-1768 GCA_964618085.1 uncultured Elusimicrobia bacterium | reverse complement strand
CGCGGCGGCACCCTGCCTCCGCCCCCCGGCGACCGCCGCGGCACTTTGCCACCGCCGCCCAGCGGCGAGACCCTGCCGCCGCCTCCCGGCGACCCGCTGCCCCGCCCGCAGTTCCCGGGCGGTCCGCTGCCCCGCGGCGACCATCGCCTCGAGAACGCCGAGCGCACGTACAGCCAGGAAGGCACCTACGTCGGCTACTGGAACGGCTCGCGCGGCTACGCCGAGGCCGAGGGCGTGGTGACGGTCACGCCCAACGACCGCTCCTCCGACTACGTCATGACCCTCCGCAGCGAGGAGCGCCAGAACCAGACGCACTTCGTGCGGCAGAACGGGGTCATCTACTGGTACCCGGGCTCCATCCACCTCCGCACCGAGACCCGCCGCCTGACGGTGTCCTTCGTCAACCGCTCGCAGAAGCCGCTGCTGCCGTGGGAGCGCGAGTCCTTCACGTTCAACTTCAAGGGCGACCGCGCGCAGAACGGCGGCGTGGTCCTGGAGTCGGCCAACGGCGCGTACCGCTACACCTACTCCGTGCGCTTCGACGCGTACGACCGCAACGCCATGCTCATCGAGATGGAGGCGCACGAGAAGAAGCTGACCTACCCCGACTCCAACGGCGTCTCGATGAACCTCGAGGCGGACGGCAAGGGCGGGCTCAAGGTGGTCGTCACCGACCTGCGCTCCTCCTACTACTCCGGCGAGAGCCTCCAGGTCGCCTTCGTCATCAAGAAGGACAGCGGCTCCATGTGGCGCCGCGACGCCGTGGTGCACCAGGTCGGCATGAACTCGCCGCACACGCTGTCCATCCCGGCCGGCGCGACCGACGGCGTGCGCATGGAGATCCCCGTGACCTCGTCGGGCTCGGGCAAGTACTACATCGACGGCTGGTCGTTCCGGCGCGCCAACAGCGCCATCTCCCGCCCGGACGTCATCGGCAAGGGCGAGGGCAACCGCATCACCCTGTAAACGGCCGTAAGCCGGTCAAAGCCCCGCGGCGCGAGCCGCGGGGCTTTCTTTTTTCCCGGCGCGGACGCGCCAAGCGCGGAAGAGCAGCAGGCCCGTGAGGAAGCCCGCGAGGTGCGAGAGATGGTTGACGCGGCCGAGCTCGCCCAGCGGCGCGCCCAGGAGGTGCGACCACTGGACCGCCACGCCCCAGACGTCGAGGACCGCCTGCGCGCCGACGGAGGCCGCGAGACCGAACGAGCCGTAGAGAAGGACGTGGTCCCGCAGGCTCACGGGCTCGCGCCGCAGGAGGTCGGCGACGACGAGGACGAGGAACGCTCCGGCCAGCCCCATCACCCCCGCGCTGGCGCCCTGCGACGAAGCGAAGCCGCCCCAGTTGGCCGCGACCCAGACCGCCGACGCGGCGGCCGCCGCGCCCAGATAGGCGGCCGCGGCGCGCGCGTGCCCCCAGAAGACCTCGACCGCGCCGCCGAGGACGGCCAGACCGGCCATGTTCGCGCCCAGGTGACCGGCGCCGACATGGGAGAAGGCGGCGCGCAGGGCGAGGAGCTGTTCCCCGAGCAATCCCAGCGGCCCGCCCTCGCGCCAAGCCGCCTCGAGCGCGCTCAGCGACGTCTTCCATTCGGACGTGTCGAGCCAGCCCGCCGCCGAGGCCGCGTAGACGCCGACGTTGGCCGCCACGAGCGCGCCGGTGACCAACGGCGGCGACAAGCCAACTTCTTTTCCAGTTTTATCGATAAACCCATATGTATTTGCAACTGTTTTAACTTTTGCCCAATCTTGATGATGAACATCAAATTGATAT
>CAZTZW010000576.1:0-1771 GCA_964618085.1 uncultured Elusimicrobia bacterium | reverse complement strand
GGTCCGCAACGTGCGGGCCTCGGGGCCCGGCGGCCAGAACGTCAACAAGGTGGAGACCGCCATCACCATCTTCCACACGCCCACCGGCCTGATGGTGCGGGCCGAGGAGGAGCGCTCCCAGGCCCTCAACCGCTACCTCGCGCGCGAACGCATGGCCGAGAAGCTCGAGAACATCGCGCGCGAGCGCGCCGCCGCGCGCCGACACCAGCAGGAGCTGGAGCGTCGCCGCAAGCGCGGCCCCTCCAAGGCCGCCAAGCGCCGCAACCTCGAGCAGAAGCGGCATCGCTCCGCGGTCAAGCAGAACCGCGGCCGCGTGCGCGGGGACGAATGAGCGCCCCCTCCCTCTCGGCCGCGAAGTACCTCCTCAGCGAGACCGACGCCGGCAAGCTCGGCGCCAGCTCCGCCGAGGTCGCCTTCGTGGGCCGCTCCAACGTGGGCAAGAGCACCTTGCTCAACGCCCTGTGCAACAAGAAGCTGGCCCACGTCTCCTCGACGCCGGGCCGCACGCGCGTCATCAACGTCTACGACGCGGGCGCCTCGCGCTGGCTCGTCGACCTGCCCGGCTACGGCTACGCCCACGGCGACCAGGCGGAGCGCGAGGGCTGGGGCCCGATGATCGAGGGCTACCTCACGGGGCGGCCCAACCTGCGGATGGTGCTCGCCCTCGTGGACGCCAAGATCGGGCCCACCAAGCTCGACGCCCAGATGCTCCGCTGGCTGCAGTCCGAAGGCCTGCCGTGGACCGCCGTGGCGACCAAGGCCGACCAGGTGCGGCCGTCCCTCGCCCATCACCGCCGCCGCGAGCTGGCCCAGTCGCTGGGCGTGGAGCCCGAGGCGATGTTCTGGGTCTGCGCGCAGAACGACGCGGGCATGCGCGAGCTGCGCGCGGGCGTGACCGCCCTACTGTCGTAGCGCTTCCAGCGCTTCCCAGCGCCGGTACAGCTCGTCGGCCTTCGCCTGCGCGGCGTCCACCGCGGCCTGGCGCTTCGCCAGCTCGCCGGCGTCGGTCGCGATGGCGGGGTCCTCGAGGGCGGCCTTCGCCGCGGCGAGCTTCTCCTCCGCGGCCTTGATCTTCGAGTCCATGGAGCCCAGCTCCTTGCTCTGCTCGGGCGTGAGCGCGGGCTTGGGCGGAGGCGGCGCGGCGGCGCCGCCCTTGGGCTGCGCGTCCTTCCACGTCTCCCACTGGGACAGCTCGGCGTAAAGGTTCGAGCCCCCCTTGCCGTCAAGGGCCAGGATGGACTGGCTCACCCGGTCGAGGAGCCAGCGGTCGTGGGTGACGAGGACGAGGGCGCCCGGGAAATCGCGCAGGCTGTTCTCCAAGACCTCCAGCGACTGCAGGTCGAGGTCGTTGGTGGGCTCGTCGAGCAGGAGCAGGTCCGCGCTCTGGCGCATCAGGCGCGCGATGAGCACGCGCGACTGCTCGCCGCCCGAGAGCAGGCGCAGGGGCAGGTGCATCTTGTCCTTCTTGAAGAGGAAGCGCTCGGCCCAGCCGAACACGTGTATGCGCTGGCCTTTGTACTCCACGTGCTCGCCGATGGGGCACAGGGCGCGCTGGAGGGTCTGCTCCATGTCCAGCCCCTCGCGGTGCTGGTCGAAGGTCACCACCTGGAGCTTGTCGGCGCGCTTGATCTCGCCCGACTCGGGCTCGAGCTCGCCGGCGAGGATTTTCAGCAGCGTGCTCTTTCCAGAGCCGTTCTCGCCCAAGAGGCCGAGCTTGTCGCCCGGGCCCAGCATCAGGTCGAGCGGGCCGAAGAGCTTGCGGCCTCCGCGG
>CAZTZW010000575.1:0-1772 GCA_964618085.1 uncultured Elusimicrobia bacterium | reverse complement strand
GACAGACCTCCTGGCACACGTCGCAGCCGAACACCCAGTCGCCCACGCCCGCGCGGAATGCCTCGGGCACGGCCGCCTTGTGCTCGATGTTGAAGTAGGCGACACACTTGGAGGCGTCCAGGACGTGGGGCGCGGGGAAGGCGTCGGTGGGGCAGGCCTCCAGGCACTTGGTGCAGGTGCCGCAATGGTCGGTCACGGCGTCGTCGCCGGGGACCTCCACCGTCATGGCGAGGCCCGCGAGGAGGATATAGGAACCCACGCGCGGGCCGATGAGCATGGCGTTCTTGCCCTGCCAGCCCAGGCCCGCGGCGCGCGCGTAGGAGCGTTCCAGCAAGGGGCTCATGTCGCTGAAAGCCACGGCGTGAGAACCGGGAACGGCTTGCTTCAGCCAATCACGGACCTGATCCATGCGGGAACGGAGGATGGGATGGTAGTCGGGACGCACGGCATAACGCGCAAGGCGACCGTGGCCAGGCCGGGGGCCGGGACGGTCGCCTTGCGGATTTCCATACGAGAACGCGCACATCATGACCGTCTTGGCTTCCGGCATCCAGGCGCGGATGTCGCGGCGCGGCTCGCGGTTGCGGGCCATGTAGTCCATGGTCCCGTGCATGCCGGCATCGGCCCAGGCCTCGTAGGCGGAGGCGTCGGGCGCGGCGGCGGCGGGAGTGAGGCCGACGAGGTCGGCGCCGGCTTCTCGGGCGCGCGCCTTGAGCGCGGCCGCCAGTTCCGCGGGGCTCAGATGCCGCGGGAGGCTTTGAGGATCTTGAAGACGCGGGGGCCGTTGGGGAGCTGGACTTCCACGCTCTCCTTGACCTTGCGGCCCATCAGGCCGGCGCCCAAGGGGGAGGTCACCGAGATGCGGCCCTCCATGGGGTCCGACTCGTCCTCGCCCACGAAGGTGTACTCGACGGTGTCGCCGTCGCTGTCCTCGAGGGTCACGGTCATGCCGATGGCGACCGTGTCCTTGGGCGTCTTCATGTCGTCGATGATCTTGGCGTTCTGGAGCTTGTCCTGGATGACGCCGATGCGGCCCATCACCTCGCCCATCTTCTCCTTGGCGGAGTGGTACTCGGCGTTCTCTTTGAGGTCGCCCTTCTCCCGGGCCTCGCCGATGTCGGCGGAGAGCTGGACCTTCTGCTTCATGAGGGCGGCGAGGTCCGCCTTGAGCTTCTCGAAGCCGGCGCGCGTCAGATAGGTGTCGGTCATAATCCTGGTGGGCTTTTTGGAATCTGTAAGGCGATTATAGGTAATCCCCGACGGTGGAGCGAGGCCTACGTGGGCCTAGGTCAGCGCAGCCAGACCGCGGTCTCGTGGCCGCCGCGACGGACGCCGCGGCTCAAGCGCAGGACGGCCTCCAGCGCGGCGCCGACCGCGGCCGGGGTCTCGCCCTGCGCCGCGGGCGTCTTGGCGCGGACGAAGGCGTCGACCTCGGCGGGCAGGCGAGCGCGGTCCTCCAGGGCCCCGCGCTCGTCGCCCGTCGCGAGCCGCGCCAGGCCTCGCACGGCGAGCAGATGGAAGCCGCTGTAGCGGCGGAAGGAGGCCAGGGCCTCGTCGGCCGCGGCCAGGGCCTCGGCGGGGCGGCCCAGGCGCAGCAGCGCCTCGGCCTTCCAAGTCCGCGACTCCGCGTCGTGCGGCGTGCGCGCGATGGCGCGGTCGAGGCAGGCGAGGGCTTCCGCATAGCGGCCCTCCAGGACCAGGGACCCGCCCTTCCAGCCCTCCGCGTAGATGGCGCCCAGCCGGATGGCCTTGTCGAGCACGGCGCGGGCCGC
>CAZTZW010000574.1:0-1774 GCA_964618085.1 uncultured Elusimicrobia bacterium | reverse complement strand
GCGCTCGCCGACGGGAGCCCGGCCGCGCTGACGTCCTCGCTGCGCGACGGCAGCCCGGCGCGCGCCCAGCTGACGGGTCCCGACGGCAGACCGCGCGCGGCCGTCATCCGCGCGACGGTGCCGGCCCGCCTCAACCGCATGCGTCTGGCCTGGGGAGCCGGCCCCTACCACCTCTCGTCGAGCGCGGACCAAGGCGACGGTTGGGGCGGGTCCCTGATGCTCTACGGCAACTACCGCCTGCGCATGGAGGACAGCCTCTCATTGCGCTTCTTCGAGGCGGGCGTGGGACGCGACCCCGCCAAGCGCGCCTTCTTCAACAACTTCGGCGCCTACTTCGCCTACGACGTCGCGGCCATCCTCGACTCGCGCGTCCGCATCACCGCGCTGCTCGGCCTCCAGAGCGTCACCTTCGCGCCCCGCGGCCTGGCCCGCCGCTCCTACACCGAGTTCATCGCCCCGCAGGGCTTCGAAGTGGCCTACGTCGACGCCTTCGGCGCGCGCGGCAAGTCGCTGTCCGGCGGCCTGTTCCTGCTGCCCACCGCGGAGCACAACTACCAGAACGCCTGGGTGCGCTGGGGCACGGCCTGGTTCGGCGAGCTCAACTACATCTCATGGCGCTCGCGCGACCGCCATGCGAAGATGTGGGGCGTCTCCGTCGGCGCGCCGCTGGCCCGCCTGTTCTAGAGGCCGTAAGCCCTTCCACCGCGCATCTGTGCCGGGCCCGAAGGGTCCCGGCCTAGTACTCGGTCCAGTACTTGCCCCTCGTGTCCTTGTGCGAGCAGTCCACGAAGACCTGGCCGTAGCACTTGGCCTGCGGGTCGCTGACGTAGCCCCAGCCCCCGGTGTCGCGGATCTTGGAGACGTCGATCTCCTGGCCGTATTCGGACTTCCCCGTGCACACCTCGGCCCCGTACGCCGTCCAGGCCCGGGACTCCGCGTGCGAGGCCGTCTTCGCCGCCGGGATCTCCTGCAGGTACTTCGGGCCGACCAGCGCGTCCAAGGTCGCGGGGTAGACGCCCTCGGCGTCGCCGTAGAAGATGGAGGTCGCGGCGCGCAGCGAGCCGAGGCTGCCCTTGGTCGCGCCCTCGCTGGACTTCGTCTTCAGTTCGCGGAACTTGCCGAAGCTTCCCACGCCCATCACCATGGCGCCCGCGATAGCGACGATGGGGAAGAGGATGGTGAGGACCCCCAGCACGGTGAAGAGGATGCGCCGGCCCCGCGAGACGCCGTCCAGGTAGACCACGCGCGTGCCCGCGATGTAGTCGTGCAGGGCGCGCTTCTCCCCGAACGCGGCGGCGACGTAGCCCAGGCCGAGGACGATCCCGCTCACGTACTCGGCGAGCGCGCGGCCCAGCGCGCGGCCCACGCTCACCGGCTCGCCGTCGGCGCGGATGACGCGGAGTCCCGCCGCCATCTTGCCCGGCGTCTGGCCGCCTTGGGAGACGAAGATGGTCTTATAGACCGGCCCCACCAGCCACGAGACCATCGGGACCGGGATGAGGGCCGCCAGCGCGAGGATGACGAAGTCGACCAGCAAGGCGCCGCCGCGCACCCAGAAGCCGGCCGGCTCCACGGACACCTCGGACTCGACGGGGACGGGAGCGGGCTCGGGGGCGGCGGGGTTGGTTTCCATGCCCACTACATAGCAGGCTTACAATATCCGCGCAAGCCCTCGAGGGGTTCGGGCGAGCGCCGGGCATTCCTTACTATACGGGGCGGGTCCTGTCACCTCGCGTCAGGGTGCCTGCGGGCGCCGCGAGAGCCCCTATCGCCC
>CAZTZW010000573.1:0-1785 GCA_964618085.1 uncultured Elusimicrobia bacterium | reverse complement strand
CAGTCGAGGGGGTAGAAGAACAGGGCGACGGGCTTCTTGCCCTTGAACTCGGAGAGCGTCCACTCCTTCTTCTCGGAGTCGGGGAGCTTGAAGTCGGGGGCGACGGCGCCCACGGCGATGGGGGTGGTTTCCGGCGTGGCGGTGGCGGTGGTCATGTCTATCTCCTGTGATTTAGTTCGAAAAGTTAATTCGGTGCCTGGCCCCTTCGTTAACTTATGCCTTCACGAGTTTGATCTCGAGGGGTTTGGACGAGGCGTTGCGGATGCTGACCTGCGCGGCCACCTTGCGGGCGGCTTCGCGGAAGGCCTTGGCGGGAGCGGAATCAGGGTGCGAGACGACGATGGGCGTGCCGTCCTCGGAGGCCGAGCACACGGCCGGGTCGAGGGGGATGCGGCCCAGCATGCTGATGCCGTAGTTCTTCTCCAGGGTCTTCGCCGAGCCCTCGGAGAAGATCTTGCTCTCCTTGGAGCAGTGCGGGCAGATGAAGCCGCTCATGTTCTCGATGGCGCCGAGGATCGGCACGTTGAGCTTCTTGAACATGGCGACGGCCTTGCGCACGTCGGAGAGGGCGATGGACTGGGGCGTGCTGACGATGACCGAGCCCACGAGGGGCACGGTCTGGCAGAGGGTGAGCTGGACGTCGCCGGTGCCCGGCGGCAGGTCGAGCACGAGGTAGTCGAGCTCCCCCCACTTCACGTCCTTCAGGAACTGGGTGATGGCGCCGTGCAGCATGGGGCCGCGCCAGATGACGGGCTTGTCGGGGTCCATGAGGAAGCCCATGGACATGATCTTCACGCCGTGCGCCTCGGCGGGCTCGATCTTGTTGTCGGGGCCGGCCATGGGCTGGTAGCCGGAGACGCCCATCATCTGCGGCTGGTTGGGGCCGTAGATGTCGGCGTCCATGAGGCCGACCTTGGCGCCTTCCAGCGCCAGGGCGACCGCGAGGTTGGAGGCGACGGTGGACTTGCCCACGCCGCCCTTGCCCGCGGCGACGGCCACCAGGTTCTTGATGCCCGGCGGCAGCGCCGACTCCAGGCGCATGTCCTTCTTCACCTGGGCGGTGAAGTTGATCTTCACGTCCTTGACGCCCGGGACCTTCTTGAGCGCCGTCTCCGCCTCGAGCTGCATCAGCCCCTTGAGCGGACAGGCGGGGGTGGTGAGCTTGTAGTCGAAGCTCACCACCCCGCCTTCCACGGCGAGGTTCTCCACCATGCCGAGGCTCACGATATCCTTATGGAGCTCCGGCTCGATGCAGGTCGACAGCGCTTTGAGAACCTCGTCTTTCGTCGGCATAACCTCTAGAACCTCTTTTTGATGGTCGGGACTACATCAAGAACAGCATCTCGCGGTACTTGGGGACGGGCCACTCGCACGCGGGCATGAGCAGCTCCAGCGCGTCCACCGCGCCGCGGACCTTCTCGAAGTACGGCTTGACCTTGTCGCAGTACGCCTCGGCGCGAGCCTCGACGTCGGCGATCTCAGCGGCCTTCTCGCGGGCGGCTTCGAGGTCTTCGGACGCCTCGAGCGCCGTGTTCACCAGCTCGGACACCTCGCGCAGCAGGGCCGCCTGCGCCGGGACCCTCGCCCCGGCCGTCTTCGCCGCGTTGACGCCCGCCGCCAGTTCGGTCTGGTAGCGCACGCCCGCCGGGACGAACAAGGTCGTCGTCATCTCGGAGTACAGCTTGGCCTCGATGTCGAGGTCCTTGGCGTACTTCTCGAGCAGGATGTGGTAGCGGGAGTGGGACTCCTCGTCGGTCAGGACCTTGAGCTTGTCGAAGAGCTCGA
>CAZTZW010000572.1:0-1789 GCA_964618085.1 uncultured Elusimicrobia bacterium | reverse complement strand
GGCCCAGCCCGGCCCGCGGCTGCGCGTGCGCCCCGCCCGCGTCGCGGCCGTCCGCCTTCCCGCGGGTCCCGAGGCCGTCGCCGCGGCCAACGACGCCCTGCGCCGCGCCCGCGCCCCGCTCGTCTGGCTGCTGCCGCACGGCGCCGAGGAGGACGCCGGGGTCCTCCGCGTCCTCGCCGAAGGGCTGACCGCGCGCCCCTACGCGGGAGGAGCCGTCCCGCTGGCGGCCGTCCTCTCGACGCGGGCCGACGCGCTCAAGCGCGCCGCCTGGGCCCTCCACCGCAAGAGCGACTGGCACGAGGCCGACCATCTCGCGCGCCATCCGAGCGTCCTGCTCAGGCGCGAGGCGCTCGAGTCCGCCGGCCTTCTCGACGAGCGCCTCGAGACGCTCGACGCTGCGTTCCTCGACCTCGTCCTGCGCCTGCGCCTGGCGGGACGCCCGCTGTTCTCGGCGCGCGACGCGCTCGCCGCTCCGGCCCGCACCGAGACGCCCACGGCGGCCGACCGCGCGCTGCTCGCGGAGAAATGGGGGGGCAACGCCCTGCGCCTGCTGGAGTCGCTCGCCACCGCTCTCGAGCCCGCCGGCTACCGCCTGGACCCGGGAGTGCGCGCGGGCCTGCGCGGCGAGCGATGAGCCGCCTCCCTCGCGTCCTCCTGCTCACGCCGACCCCGCCCTTCCCGCCCGACAACGGCGGCATGCTGCGGGTGCTCTCGCTGGCCCGCGGCATGGCAGGACGCGCGGAGCTCGAGCTCCTCACCTTCGTGCGCGCCACCGGCGAACGGCGCCACCAGCAGAACGCGGCGGCCATGGCTCTTTCGCGCGTCTTCGCGGCCGTCCACGAGGTCCCCAAGGAGACGACCGACCTGCCTCCCGCCGCCTGCCCCGACCTGCCCCCGACCGTGCGTGAGTGGTGGTCGCCCGAGATGGCCGCGAAGGTCTCCGAGCTGACGCGCTCCGGGCGCTTCGACGTCCTGCACGCCGAGTTCCTGCTCATGAGCGCCTACGCGCCCTACGCCCGCGGCGTGCGGACCGTCCTCACCGAGCACGACATGAGCCACTTGTCGCCGACTCGCTCCTACTTCCGCGAATGGGCCGCGGGCGGCCGTTCCGCCGCCGCGGAGTGCCGGCGCCTGCGCCGCCACCATAAGTCCGTCTGCGAGGGCCACGACCGCGTCGTCACGCTGACGCCCGAGGACGACCGGCTCCTGCGCCGCGCCGCGCCGGGAGCGCGGGCCGTGCTCATCCCCACGGGCGTGGACCTGGAGCGCTTCGCCTTCGCCCCGGAGGACGGGACGCAGGACCTCGACCTCGCCTTCGTCGGCCACTACCCGCACTACCCCAACGAGGACGCCGCGCTGTTCCTCGCGCGAGAGGTCATGCCGCGCGTGCGCCGCGCTCGCCCCGGCGCCCGGCTGGCCCTGGTCGGCTCCGCGCCCACGCCCGCCGTGCGCGCCCTGGCCTCGGACCTGACGACGGTCACCGGCACGGTGCCCGACGTGCGGCCGTGGCTCGACCGCGCCAAGGTGTTCGTCGCGCCCGTCCGGCTCGGCTTCGGCGTGAAAGGGAAGGTCCTCGAGGCCTTCGCCCGCGGGCGCGCCGTGGTCTGCACGAAGGCGGTGGCGCGCGGCCTGCCCGGGGCGCGGCACGGGAAGCACCTGCTGGCGGCGGACTCTCCCGCGGCTCTCGCCCGCGCCGTCGTCGACCTTCTGGCCGATGATGCGCGCCGCGCGGCCATGGCGCGCGACGCACGAGCCCTCGTGGAGTCGCGGTGGGGGTGGGGGCCGTCCT
>CAZTZW010000571.1:0-1793 GCA_964618085.1 uncultured Elusimicrobia bacterium | reverse complement strand
CGCCGGCGAGACCGATCGCGGCGCCGAAGCGCTCCTCCTCGTGCACCAGTGGCGCCCCCTGGGCTCCGAGCGCACCATGCTCGAGCGCTTGGGCGGGGAGCTGGACCGTCCCGGCCACCCGCCGGCGTGGTCCGTCGAGCGCACCGGCCCGAACGAGTACGTCGTCCGCTTCCGCGACGGCGCGGCCGACTACGCCTTCGAAGCCGACCTGGCCGCGGGCGCCGTGCGCCCGGTCGCCGACTCCGAAGCGCTGTTCGCCCACCGCTGAAGCGTCCCGCTCCCGACGCGGCCCGGCCGCGTCAGTCGATGAGGACCAGGCTCGACGTGTAGCCGTGGACGAAGTTGCGGCCGCCCACGGGACCGAACTCACCGTTGGCGAAGAAGCCCGCCATGGGGACGGGGCCGCGCATGGACTGCACCAAGGTCGCGTCGTGGTCCGGTTCGCCGTACAGGCCCTTGCCCCGCCCGCAGCAGGAGAAGAGCAGGGCGCCGCGAGGGGACGCGTCGGCCTCGGGCAGCGCCCCCAGCAGGGACTGCATGTCCTGGTCGGAGGTGAGCGCGTCGCGCAGCTGGAACTGCAGGGTCTGCCCGCGACGCAGCATCGTGCCCAGGACGAGGGCGCCCGTGTCCGGGTCGAAGCCCATGAGGTTGCGCACGACGAAGTCCCCGCGCTTGAATCCGGGGCGGCGCTCGTTCATCACCAGCCCCGCGAACAGGGAGTGGCGCGCCAGACGCTGGTCCTCGGGCGAGCAGCGCGAGAGGGTCTCGCGCAGGACCTCCAGCGGCTGGCGGCCGCCCAGCTCCTGGAGGACGTTGCCGTCCGCCTTGGTCACGATGAGGGGCTCCCCGATGGGACGGCAGCCCTGCGCGACGACCGTGCGGAAATCGACGGGCCCGGTCAGCGCGGCCAGAGCCGCGCCGTTCTCGTGTACGTGTCCGTCGCAGAGCAGCCACGCGGGCTTGCCGAGCACCGGACCGCTGGCCAGCCCGCCCACGACCGGCAGGTCCGGGTAGCCGGCGGTGAACAGCCCGAGCCACTTCTCCGCGTCGCACGTGGCCGGATCGCCCAAGGTGATGAAGCGCGGCTTCTCCGTCGGGTACAGGTCGAGGGAGGCCACCAGCGCGGGGCCGTCGTCGAAGCGCGCGATCTCGGACGGCGCGAAGTGCGCCGTCCGCACGCTCACCTCCGGCAGGCGCATGGCGAGGATGGAGACGGCCGGCTCCATCTCCACCTCGCGGCGGCCGGCGATGACCCCGCTCGCGTTGCAGCCCAGGCTGTGCAGCGGCGCCAGCTCGCGGGAGAGGATGCTCGCCAGCTCGCGCGGGTCGAAATCGGGCCAGGTCTGCGAGACGAAGACCAAGGCCAGGTCGCAAGGCACGGGACCGAGCTTGGCGCGGGCGCGCTTGGCGGCCTCCGTGACGGCGGCGCGCCAGTCGGGCGAGGTCGAGAGAGCCTCGACGAAGCGCTTGGGCTCGATGCTCGCGGTCATTTGATACCCGACTCCAGCACCGCGGCCGCGACGGCCGGCACGCCCGCGGGGTCGCCTGCGTCGGCCACCTTGCGCAGGTCCGGCGCGCAGCCGAACAAGCGCGGGAAGGAATCCGCGTGGAGCTTATGGGCGAGCAGGTAGTCCTGGTCGTCGGGATCCACGAACGAGACCACCTTGCGCGGCAGATGCAGGCGGTTGAGCGCCGCGAGGATGGCGCCGGCCGCGGCGTCTCCCGGCCGCCCGACCAGCTCGAAGTCCGCACGGCCGCGCGCGGCGAGGCTCGACACCCGCGCCAAGCCCGCG
>CAZTZW010000570.1:0-1804 GCA_964618085.1 uncultured Elusimicrobia bacterium | reverse complement strand
GGGCTTCCTCGCGGCGGCCCCCGCGCGCGCCGCGGCGCTGTGCGGCACCGGGCTCGGCCTCATCGCGGCCGCGCACATGGGCGCCGCCGCCGCCGAGGGCATCCCGCCCGAGGCTTGGCTCGAGGGCTGGATCCTGCGGGGCCACCCCTTCCATCCCGGCTGCAAGACGCGCTCGGGCTTCGGCGTCGAGGACGTGGGGCGCTACTCCCCGGAGCTGGGCCGCTCCATCCGCGCGCGCTTCGTGGCCGTGCGCCGCGACCGCGTCGTCGAGCGCCGCGCGCAGGGCGCGGCCGAGGACTGGCCGGTCTCCTGGCGCGAGAGCATCTCCGCCGAGCTGTTCCGGCGCGGACTGGAGCGGGCGCCCTACGCCGTCCTGCCCGCCCACCCGTGGCAGTTCGAGCGCGTCCTGCCGCGCGTCTTCGCCCAGGAGATAGCCGCCGGCGTGGTGTCGTTGCTCGACTTCACGGCCGAAGTCCGGCCGCTGGTCTCCCTGCGTACCTTCGTGCCCGTGGGCGAGCCCGGCGCCTGCCACCTCAAGGTCCCCGTCGCCGTCCAGGCGACCAGCGCCCAGCGCACCGTGTCGGCGCCCTCGGCCGAGAACGGCCCCGCCTTCAGCGATTGGGTGAGCGGGGCGCGCCGCACCTTGCCTTGGGCGGGGGATTGGGAACTGCAGGCCGAGGAGCGCGGCCTCCATTTCTGGGACCCGGGCGCCGACGCCAAGGACGCGGCCGCGCTGGAGCGCGCGCGCCATCTCTCCTTCCTGTGCCGCCGCCCGCCCGTGGACGTCCCGGGGACGTGGCTCGTGCCGGCCGCCGTGCTCGCGGAGCCCTCGCCTCTGGACGGGCGGCCCGTGGTCGCGGAGCTCGTCGCGCTGCACCCGAGCGGGCCGGGCTGGTTCTTCCACGACTACGCCTCGCTCACGCTGCGGACGGTCCTGCCCTTGGCGCTGTCGGAGGGCATCGCCCTCGAGGGACACGCGCAGAACATGCTCGTGCGCTTCCGCGGCGGCGTGCCCGTCTCGGCGGTGATGCGCGACCTCGGCGGCCTGCGCGTGTTCCCGGAGTGGTCGGGTCCCGGCGGCTCCGCCGCCGTCCTGCATCCGGCCACCCTCATCGTCGCCAAGAGCCCGGCCGAGCTCGTGGGCAAGATCCACCACACCTGGCTGCACAACCACCTGGCCCCGCTGGCCCGGGCCATCGCCGAGACCTCGGGCGTGCCCGAGGCGGCGCTGTGGGCCGGCGCGCGCGCGGCGGCGCAGGCCGTGTTCGGCGAGCTGTCCGGCGCCGTGCCGGGCGACCGCCTGGACGTCGTTCGCGCCGCTTTCTTCGCCCCGACCGTGAAGGTCAAGGCGCTCACCCGCATGCGACTGTCGGGGAAATACTTCCAGTACGACCTGGCCGAGGTGGCGAACCCGCTCTATGAAGGATAGGGACTTCGTCATGGTCTGCGCGGGCCAGGCCCTGAGCCTCGCGGTGCTGGAGGCCGGTCTGTGCGCCTCTCCCTTCCTGCTCGCCTCTTTGGGCGCCGAGAGCGACGCCGCGCTGGCCGGCTGGAGCGGCGCCGCGCAGGCGGCGGCGTGCGGCCTCTCCGTGGTCTCCATCCCGTTCTGGGGCCGCCTGGGCGACCGTTTCGGGCGCGCGCGCATGCTCGCCCGCGCCCAGCTCGGCCTGGCCGCGTCCTTGGTGCTGCTCGCCGCGGCCAGCGCGCCGTGGCAGGTCGTCCTCGCGCGCGGACTGCAGGGCGCGCTCGCCAGCGGCACGCCCGCGGCCCTCGCCTTCGTGGCCGGCGGCGCCGACGGCGCGCG
>CAZTZW010000569.1:0-1817 GCA_964618085.1 uncultured Elusimicrobia bacterium | reverse complement strand
CGCGGGTGCCGCGGTGCTGCTGATCTCCGACGACCTCGACGAGGTGATGGCGCTTGGCGACCGCGTCGCTCATGTCCGGATCCCAGGCCACCGCGGAATCCACCTTTTGTTGTGCGAACAGCGTGGCCGGCTCGATGCCGTCCTTGGTGTGGACGGACACGCGCTTGAGCTCGGCGTCGAGGGTGTAGAGGTAGTTCTGACCGTCGAAGGCCAGCGAGACCGGCGACTTGAACTGGCCGGGGCCGTCGCCGTCCTCGCCCCACGACGCGATGTAGGCGCCGGAGGGCTCGCACTTGATGACCTTCTTGAGGCCCTTGTCGATGAAGTAGACGAAGCCCGCGCTGTCCCAGGCGATGGCCGTGGGCTCCTGGAGCATGTGCGGCCCGACCTTGGGCCCGAAGCCGAAGAGGAACACGCCCTCCTGGCTGAAGGCGTCGATGCGCTGGTTGCCGGTGTCGGCGACGTAGATGGTGCCTTCGGCGTTGATGGCCACGCCCTGCGGGTTCTTCATGCGGCCTTCCTTCTTCTTGCTGTCGAAGAAGCCGGTGGACTCGCCGATGTTGGCCTGCCACTTGCCGTCGAGGCCGAAGCGCTGGAGGCGGGAGAGGTCCTTGTCGGAGACGAAGAAGCCCTCGACCTTCGCGGACTTGACCGCCGCCATGCCCATCGTGTTCTTGGTGGTCTCGCCGCTCTTGCCCTTGGCCGCGCCGAAGCGGACCTTCTCCTTGCCCTTCTCGTCGAGGAGCACGAAGGGTCCGGCGCCGGGGCCGGGCACGTAGGCGAACAGGTCGTCGCCGTAGGGCGCGAGCAAGGTCGCCGCCACGGGCCACGCCCGGGAAGGGCCCGAAACCGACATCTTGGTCTCCATGTTGATGGGCAGGGCCTTGGTCTTGAGCTTGTTGGTCAGCTCGACGCGGTGGATGCGGTTGTTGCCGGTGTCGAGCACGAAGAGCGTGCCGTCGGGCGCGACGGTGATGCCCTCGGCCTTCTTCATCTGGCCGATGCCCGAGCCGTAGGAGCCGAAGCGGCCCATGATGAAGCCGTCGGCGGACTGCTCGACGACCTTGCCGTTGGCGCCGTCGAGGACGTACATGAAGCCGTAGCCGTCGACCGCGACGTCGTTGCCCAGCAGCGAGTACTCCTTCACGAACCGCGCCTTGGAGTCGAACTTCTGCATGCGCTCGTTGCCGCGGTCGAGGACGTAGACGTTGTCGGACGGATCGACGGAGACGCGCGCGGGGTTGTGGAACTTGCCCGGCTCCTTGCCGTAGATGCCGAACTGGAAGAGGAGGATGCCCTCCTGGGTGAAGACCTGGACGCGGTTGTTGCCGGTGTCCGCGACGAAGATGCGGCCGTCGGTGCCGACCGAGACCGACTCGGGGCTCTTAAGCTTCCCGAACTCGGATCCCTTTTCGCCGAAGGAGTAGACGAAGTCGCCGTCCTTGGTGAAGATCTGGACGCGGTGGTTGCCGGTGTCGGCGACGTAGACCTTGCCGGAGGGCCCGACGGTCACGCCGCGGGGCGCGGAGAACGCGCCGGGCTGGCTGCCCGAGCGGCCGACGGACTTGATGAGCTTGCCCGCGGCGTCGTAGAGGAACAGCATGTTCTTCTTCTCGTCGACGACGTAGAGCCGGTCGCCGGAGGACGCCGCGGCGACGGGCTTGGCCATCTCCTCGCCCTTGATGGGCTCGAGGAAGCGGATGGTGTCGTACGCGCGGGCGACGTGCGCGGTCGAGAGGAGCAGGGCGAGCGCGGTGAGGAGTCTAATGCTTTGACGGTCTCCTTGATCAACTTGTTCACGAGGGCGGGATTAGCCT
>CAZTZW010000568.1:0-1826 GCA_964618085.1 uncultured Elusimicrobia bacterium | reverse complement strand
CCCGCTCGCGGCCGCGCCCGCCGCCAAGCCGCGCCGCGCCGCCGCCGCCCCCTACGCGCCCCGCGTCGCGGACTGCCGCGCGGCCTTGGAGGCGTGCCTCGAGGAAGGCGGGGCCTTCGGCGCGTGCGTCGCCGCGCGTCCGCGCTGCGAGGACAAGGCGGCGAAGGGCTGCTGCCCCGGAGCGTGCCTGAAGGGCTTCGCGAAGGCCGCCGCCGCCGACAGCGAGGCGGGCGCCTACCGCCTGTACTTCTCCGCCGACGCCGCCTGCGCGGCGCCCGCGCCCGCCGACGCGGGCGATTAGCCCTCCGCCCTTCCATATGTACAATACTTGACAGAATATGACAGAGCACGTACACTTGGGATGACAGGCGGCGAAAAAAGATAGAACTCGGCACTCAACACCACTCGATTCCATGAAAAAGAAGCGTAAAGCCGCCCGCCGCCCCTTCTCCGGCCAGGTCCCCGACGTGATGGACATCAAGACGCTGGCGAGCTACCTCGGCATGGGCCGCTCCAAGATCTACGGCCTCATCCGCACCAAGCGCATCCCCGCCTCCCGCATCGGCCGCCAGTACCGCTTCTCCCGCCCCCTCGTCGACGCCTGGCTCAAGGAACGCCTGATCATGCCTCAGGAGAGCCAGATCGCCCTCTTCGACAAAGGCCCGAAGTAAGGCCTTTCCCTCGTCGGGCGCACGACGGTCGACGAGCCCCGTCGGGCCGCTCCCCCCTCCTCCGTCATTTCCTCGTCGAGCCCCCGTCGTAAAAAGCTTGCATCTCCGACGAGGACTGTGGTACATTCACTGCGCAGCAAATAAAAGGGATTAGAGGCACCGTCCCGCGACTACGGAGGATACGACTATGGCCGAAAAGGTTCAGAAGGTCGGCGTTGAGCGCGTGCAGGGCTTCCTTTACTACATCGACAAGCAGGGCGACGTCTCCCGCGCCAAGATGGCCCGCGGCGGCAAGAAGGGCGGCAAGCCGGAGAAGGTCGCGAAGGTCGGCGTGAAGAAGGCGAAGGGCTTCCTGTACTTCCTCGACAAGAAGGGCGACATCTCCCGCGCGAAGATGGTGAACGCCTAAGTCCGAAAGGATCTAAGCATCGCCGAGAAAGGGCCCCGGCGCGAAAGCGCCGGGGCCCCCTTTTTTGGCATGATACGGCCCGCGTGAAGCCGCCCATCCACATCGTCGGTCCCGGCGCCGTGGGCCTGGCCCTGGCCGCGCGCTGGCGCCTGGCCGGCGAGCCCGTCGCGGTGCTCGGCCGCTCGGCCTCCTCCGAGCGGGCGCTCTCCAAGGGCCTGCGCTTCGAGGCGGCCGACGGGACGGCGACGAAGACCGGCGGCCTCCTGCCGGCCCGGTCGATGAAAGGCCCCGCCCGCGCCGTGTTCCTGTGCGTGAAGGCCGGCGACGTCCTGAAGGCCGCCAAGGCCAGCAAGCGCTGGACCGGTCCGCAGACCCCGGTGGTCGCCCTTCAGAACGGCGTAGGCCAAGAGAACGGATTGCGCCGGACCTTCGGTCCGGCGCGACTCATAAGAGGCACCTGCTATTTCGCCGCCGACCGCGTCGCGCCGGCGGCCGTGCGTCTCAACGGCGGCTCCGTGGTCAGCATCGCCCGCTCCGAGGGCAACGGGGACGCGTTGGCCGCGGCGAAGGCCCTGCTCGACGCCGGCGGCTGGGAGGTCCACGTGAAGGACGACGAGGACCGCCCCAAGTGCGTGGCGTGCAGCCTGTGCGAGTACGTCTGCCCGCCGAAGGCGATCTACATCGTCCCCGGCGAGCTCGAGGCGGGCAACACGGTCGAGCGCGGGCCCGCCGTGTTCAACATCAAC
>CAZTZW010000567.1:0-1834 GCA_964618085.1 uncultured Elusimicrobia bacterium | reverse complement strand
CCATGAAGCGGTGCACGGAGCCGTTGACGATCTCGCCCTCCTTGGGCTTGAACTCGTCGTAGAGCTTGTCGCGCTCGACCTCGCGCACGCGCTGGGTCAGGACCTGCTTGGCGGTCTGGGCCGCGATGCGGGCGAAGTCCGCGGCGGGCGCGGGGTAGGAGACCTCGTCGCCGACAGCGAGCCCCTTCTTGATCTTCAGGGCCTCGGCCAAGGTCATCTCCAGCTCGGGGTCCGCGACGGTCTCGACGACCTTCTTGACCACGTTGGCGGTGAAGGCGGCGGTCTCGCGGTCGATCTTGGCGACGATGACGGCGTTCTTGCCCACGTGCTTGCGCAGGGACGAGACGACCGCCCCTTCGATCATCGTGAGGATCTCCTCGACCGGGATGTTCTTCTCCCGGGCGATCTGCTCCAAAGCGCCCATCAGTTCGGACTTGGCCATATGCTCTCCCCTGAAACCTAGAGCTCCGCGGCGGCGGAGTCGTCGAGACGGACTTCCTCGACGCCCGCGCGCGCGAAGCGTTTCACGTCCGGGCCCACGGAGACGACGATGTAGCCGTCCTCCAGGCCCTTGAGCGTGCCGGAGAAGCGGCGCTGGCCGTTCTCCGGGACCTTCAGCTTGAGCTTCACCGGCTTGCCGGAGAAGCGCTCGAAATCCTTGTCCTTCTTGACCACCCGGTCCAGGCCGGGGGAGGACACCTCGAGCACGTAGGACTCGGTGATGCAGTCCTTCTCATCGAGGAGCGCGCCCACGCGGTTCGAGAAATACTCGCAGTCGTCCAAGGTCAGCCCCTTGGGCTTGTCCAGGAACAGGCGCAGCATCCAGCGGTGGCCCTCGCGGCGCCACTGCATGTCCACGAGCTCGCCGCCCTCCTGCTCGATGAGGGGGGTCAGCAGCGCTTCGAGTTCTTTGGCGTCCATGTTTTTCTCAATAAAAAAGTGGCCCGAAACGGCAGGCCACTGTTCGCGATTAGGTGCTGACGACTGTGATGTAATTATACCACGCTCCGGAAAGGCCTGTCAACAACCCCCGGGAGCCCCCTTGAAATACCCCGGGGGCGGGGCTACCCTGCCCGCATGAGCCCCCGGACCCCCTGGCTCGCCGCCCTGCTTCTGCTCCCGGCCGCCGGGGCGGGAGCCCTGGGCTCGCCGTCCCTCGACGAGCTCCTCAAGACCTCCGGCGAGCCTCTCCCGGACGCGCCGAAGGCCCCGGCCGCGTCGGGCGACGAGGTCCGCGCCGCGCTCCTGCTGCGGGCCGCCTCGGCCGACGACAAGGACCCCGTGTGGCCCGGCTACCGCGTCCTCGACAGCCCCGTGCTGTTCTACGGCCGGGACGCGGTCTATGTGGTCGACGCCGCGGGCAGCCGCCGCCTCGCCGTCGACCCTCCCGAGCCGCGTCTGCCGGCGGGCGCCTACCGCTTCGACGCGCCCTTCCAAGGCCGGCGCGTCTTCGTCCTCCACCCGGACCCCGCGCTCACGCCCCTCGACCATGTGCGGACGACGGTCCACGAGCGCTTCCACGCCTACCAGGCCCGCTTCCTGGGGCCCGCCTCGGACGGGCGGGCGCTGGAGGCGCCGGACGCGCTCGCCTGGGCCCTCGGCGCCGTCGAGCAGGAAAGCCTCTTGGAGGCGCGGCGCGGCGGCGCCGGCTGGGAGCGCGCGGCGCGGGAGTTCGTCGCCGTGCGCGCCGAGCGCCGAGGCGCCAGCGCCCCGGCGTCCGCGGACGCCGAGGACGCGCTCGAGTCTCTGGAGGGTCTCGCCTTCTACGTCGACACGCGCTTCTACCACCGCGCCGGCGGCGGCGGCGCCCCGGAGAGGGACGCCCGCTTGCAGG
>CAZTZW010000566.1:0-1836 GCA_964618085.1 uncultured Elusimicrobia bacterium | reverse complement strand
GGTATGCCCTCCTGGTTCAAGCCCGTGACCCCGTCCATGCCGCTGGGCAGGATCAGGCCGTGCCAGTGCACGGCCGTCGCTTCCGGCAGCCTGTTGGTCACCAGGATGCGCACGCGGTCGCCCTCGACGGCCTCGATGGTGGGTCCCGGCGTCGCGCCGTTGTAGCACCACGCCTTGATCCTCGAGCCGGGGGCCAGCTCGTGGTCGCAGGGCTCGACGGTCAGACGGAAGATCTTCACTCCGTCCTTGAGCTCCGGCTTCAAAGTGGAGCCGTTGGGGGTGGCCACCGGCGTGTAGGCGGCGGCGAATCCGGCGACGATCAAGGCCGTGATGGTCATGTCAGATGCCTCCAGGAATGGGCAGAGCGCCGCCCGCAGCGCGTTCGAGCTCGGCGCGCGCGGTCCAGTAGTTCTTCAAAGCCTCGACGTGGGCCGCCTCGGCGTCGAGCTCGTCGCGCTTGGCCGCGAGCAGGCGGTCGGCGCCGAGCAGCATGAAGCTGTAGTTCTTGAGCGTCTCGGCGGTGACCGTGCGGCGCAGCGGCAGGGCGTCGCGGCGGGCCTCGACGGACTTGCGGGCCGCGGACAGCGCGGCGGCGGCGGAGCGCACCTCATAGCGGATGTGGGCTTCGAGCGCGTCGGCCGAGGCGAGGCTCATGCGGGCCTGCGAACGCAGGCGCGCCTTGGCCGCTTGGCGCCGGTCGAACAGCGGCACGCCCACTTCGAACTCCGGACCGTAGCCGGCGGCCCCCCATACTCGCGCTCGGTGTCCACTCCCACTTCGAGCGGGCCGAAGACGGCGCGGTTCTCCAGACGGCGCGCGGCCTCCAGCACCGCGGGCTCCTTGCGCGCGGCCTGGAGGTCCCAGCGCCTGGCGACGGCCGCCGCCTCGACGTCCGCGACGTCGGGGTCGGCGTCGGGCAGGTCGGCGAACGCCGCGAGCACGGACCAATCCGTCTCGCCCTGGAGGCCGGCCAGGAGCGCGAGGCGCTCGCGGCTGGAGGAGGCGGCGGCTTCATCGCGCGCCAGAGCGACGCGGCCCTCCTGATGAGCGGCGTCGGAAGCCGCGAGGTCCAAGAGGCTGACGTTGCCGGCCTCACGGCCGCGGCGCGACAGCGTCGCGGCGGCGTCGAGCGCCGAGACGGCGTCGCGGCGCAACCCGAGCCGGCGCAGGGCCGCCTGGTGCTCGTAGTAGGCGGCCTTGACCGCGGTCTCCAGGCCCAGTATCTCGTGCGAGAGCCGGAAGCGCGTCTGCTCCAAGCGGGAGGCCGCCACGCGCTTCTTCAAAGGGAGCTCGAAGAGGCTCAGCAGGTCGATCTTGACGCCCAACTCGTGACCGCGCGCGCCTCCTTGGGTGCCGGCGTAGCGCAGCGCGCCGTGGAAGCGGGGGTTGGCCGGGAGTCCCGCTTCCTGCAGGTCGGCCTCGGCCACGCCCACCTGCTCCAATTGGGCCTTGAACGCGGGGTTGCGCGTCATGGCCAGACGCGCCGCGTCGTCCGCCGTGAGCGGCGCGGCCAGAGAGACGGTCAACGGCAAGACGGCGAGTAGAGAAGTCACGGTGCCTCCGAACGGTTAGACGGTTCGCCCGAGGAACGCGGGCGCGCGACGGACCTTACAGTCCGGCGGCGGGAGGCGACAGGCCCGAGGACGTCCCGGGAGGAGCGTCGGGCGGCAGGAGGGAGGCGTCGACGAAGAAACCGGCGAAGACGGGCGCCGCGGCGAGCGGAACAGGGGCCGCGCTGGGCGCGACGGCGACGGAGGCCGGGACGACGGCGGGCGCGGGCGGCAACGCGGGCGTGGCCTGGCAGCAGGCCGTATCCGCGGAAGACGGCGTCGCGGG
>CAZTZW010000565.1:0-1839 GCA_964618085.1 uncultured Elusimicrobia bacterium | reverse complement strand
GACGGCCTCGGCGCGGCCGGTGAGCCGGACGCCCTGCTGGTCCGCCTTGGCCTCGAAGAACAGCCGCACGTCGTCGACGACGCCGGCGAGCTCGGTGGGGCGCAGGACGCATTCCATCTTGCCCTTCTCGATCTTGGCCACGTCGAGCAGGTCGTTGATGAAGCCGGAGAGGCGGCGCACGTTGACCCCGATGCGCTCCAGGTACTCGCGCGATTGGCGCAGCCCCTCGGGGCCGGCGAGCATCTTCTCCTGGATGAGGGCCAGGAAGCTCTCGATGGCGCCGAGGGGAGAGCGCAGCTCGTGGGTGACGGAGGAGACGAAGTTGCGCTTGGTGGTGTCGAGGTCGGCCAAGCGCACGGACATCGAGTTGAAGGCGCCGACGAGGACGCCGATCTCGTCGTCGGAGTCCCAGTCCAGGCGCTCGCCCAGACGACCGCGGCCGATCTCATCGGCCAGACGGCCCAGGGCGTTGAGCGGCTCGGTCATGGCCCGGGCGGAGGCGTAGGCCACGACGAGGCCGAGAAGGGCCGTCATGAACGCGACCCCCACCAGGACCTTCAGCGTGCGCTGGCGAGACTGCACGATGGGCGCGCGCAGCGCGTCCTGGTCGACGCCGAAGACGACCTCGACCGACTGCCCGGGCTGGTTGGGGTCGCTGACCAGGACCTTGCGCTCGCGCACGGACGGGCCCGTCTTCGTGTCGCCCATCTCGTGGCTGATGAGCTTGTCGGCCTTGCGCCAGGTCACCCGCGCGTAGCTCAGCGCCGGGTACTGGCCTTTGAGGAAATTGAGATAGCTCAGGAGCTGGACCTGGTCGCGCTGGATGAGGGCGTCGAGCGACGTGCGCGCGATGGCGTGGCGCAGGAGGTCCTCGGAGCGCGTCTGCTGGGTCTCCTCGTAGGCCTTGAGCACCGTCATGACGCCGAAGCTCAGCAGTACCAGGGCGGCGACCTGGAGACTGCCCGTCAGCAGGACCAGTCGGGTCCGAATCTTCATATAACGAAATTACTAAATAAGGGTTGACATTGTCTTGGCCATCCCTTATCCTGTGCGCGTGAGCGATCGCGACTTATCAGCGGAACGCGCCTTGCACGAGATCGACGCCATCTCGTCCTTGGACACGGCTCGCATGACCCTGCGCTGGGCCTTAGAGCGCCTACGCCTGCTCGAAGCGCGGGTCCAGACCGCGGAGGAGCGCGTGGGCGCCGCGCGCGCGGAGGGGGAGAACGCCGTCCGCGAGCGGGAGTCCGAGCGCCGCGCCGCCCTCACAGCCCGCCAGGAGGCCGACCGCGCCAAGGCGCTCGCTTCCCGCTTGGAGGCCCGCATGGCCGAGCTCGGCGCGGCGGGCGCCACCGCGGCGTCCCTGGCCCGCCAGGAGGCCGAACTGGCCGAGCGCGAGAAGAACCTCGTGCGCCGCGAGGAGCGCCACCGCGAGGCCGCCGCCGCCGAGCAGGCCCTCTCCGCGGACGAGCTGAACGCCGCCCGCGACCGCGCCCAGCGCGAGGCGGCCCTGCGCGCCGACCAGGAGCACGCCGCCGAGAAGCGCGCCATGGCCGGAGCCCGCGAGGAGCTTTCCGCGCGCTACGTGGCCCTCCACGAGGACGAGGTGCGCCTGCGCGCCCGCGAGCGCGCCCTCGAGGAGCGCGCCGCGCGCCTGGAGCGCTCCGCCGAGGCCGCCGCCTCCGAACTCGAGCGCACCGCCTCGGCCCAGTCCGCGGTGTTCCAGGGCGCCGCGAAGGCCCGCCTCGACGGCGAGCTGCGCATGCTCCAGGACCAGTGGGCCGTCGAGCGCAAGCTCCTGCTCGACCAGCTCAACGCCTGGCGCGAGCGCATCGCCGC
>CAZTZW010000564.1:0-1846 GCA_964618085.1 uncultured Elusimicrobia bacterium | reverse complement strand
ATCCTGCTCATGAACGCGCTCGACGCCATGCCCTTCGGCGGACGCCTCGACATCCGCACCGTCGAGCGCGGAGAGTGGGTGGACCTCGTCATCGCCGACACCGGCATCGGCATCGAGGCCGAGACCCTCAAGCGCCTCTTCGAGCCCTTCGCCACCACGCGCCAGGAGAGCGGCGGCACCGGCCTCGGCCTCAACGTCGCCCGCTGGATCATGAACAAGCACGGCGGCGAGGTGCGCATGGCCAGCGACGGCATCGGCAAGGGCACCACCGTCACCCTCACCCTCAAAGCCGCTAGTTAAGGCAGGTTAGGGGACAGGCACCTAACCTCCAGATCGAAGGTTTGGGGACACACCTGAGAGGTTAGGTGCCTGTCCCCTAACCTACGCCGTCCAGCGGAGGAGGGTCTTCAGGACGGACTTCGCGAGGGGCGTGAGCCTGTCGCGGTTCCAGGCGTCGCCGGCGCGGCGGATGGCGTCGGCTTGGACGGGGTAGGGTTGGATGGTGGCAGAGAGGTCGGCCATGGTCCGGCCTTCGCGGACGGCCGCGGTCAGTTGGCCGATGCTCTCGCCGGCGTGGCGCGAGACCATGGTCGCGCCGAGGACCGTCCCCTTCGGCGACGCGACGACCTGGAGGAAGCCTTCGGTCTCCCCCTCGAGGACGGCGCGGTCGACGCCCGTGAAGGGCTGGTCGTAGACGCGGTGAGGGACGCCCGCCGCGGCGGCGGCCTCGGGCGTCAGACCCACCTGCGCGACCTCGGGGTCGGTGTAGGTGCACCAGGGCACGACCAAGGACGAGAGGCGCCCGCGGCCGAGGAACAGGGCGTTGCGCACGACGAGACGCGAGACGGCGTCGGCCGCGTGGGTGAACTTCGCCTCCAGGCACACGTCGCCGCTGGCGTAGACCTTCGGGTTGCTCGTGCGCAGGAAGTCGTCCACGGCCACGCCCTTCTGCGGGTCGAAGAGCACGCCGGCCGACTCGAGGCCGAGACCCTCCACGTTGGGGCGCCGCCCCGTCGCGACGAGCACGGCGTCGCAGGGCAGCGGCCGGGCGGAGCCGCCGCGCGAGACCTTCACGACCTTGGCCCCGCCTTCCTTGGCGGCGGACACGGCGTGCGAGCGGGTCAGCACGTCGACGCCGTCGCGGCGCAAGGAGGCCTCCACCAGGGCGCCGGCGGCGGGGACGTCCTTGGGAAGCAGACGCGCGCCGGAAGAGACCAGGACGACCTTGGAGCCGAGACGAGCGAAGGCCTGGGCCAGCTCGCAGCCGACGGGACCGCCGCCGAGCACCACGAGACGCGCGGGCAGGGCGGTCAGCGTGAAGACGGTCTCGTTGGTGAGATAGCCCGCCTCCGCCAGCCCGGGAAGGACGGGCACGGAGGCTCGCGCGCCGGTCGCGACGACGGCCTTCTTGAAGCGCAGCTCCGCGCCCGCGGTCTCGACGCGGTCGCGGCCGGTGAAGCGCGCCTCGCCGAGGAACACGTCCACGCCGAGCGCGGCGAAGCGGCGCGCGCCGTCGTGCGGGGCCAGGCCCGCGCGCAGGCGGCGCAGGCGCTCCATGACCTTGGGGAAATCCGACGCGCCGGCGCGCGCCGAGGCGAGCAGGGCCTTGGACGGCACGCAGCCCACGTTGAGGCAGTCGCCCCCCATCAGCCCCCGCTCGAGCAAGGCGACCGAGGCGCCGACGGCGGCGGCGCCCGCCGCGGCGACGAGGCCCGCCGTCCCCGCGCCGACGACGACCAGGTCGTAGACGGGGCGCGGCGAAGGGTTCTTCCAGTCGCCGGGATGGACCTCGGCCGCGAGCGCCTCATCGTGCGGGTCGCCGGGCAGCAGCGAATCCTTCCAGCTC
>CAZTZW010000563.1:0-1865 GCA_964618085.1 uncultured Elusimicrobia bacterium | reverse complement strand
GGCCTGCGGGACGTACGGCGAGGGCGCGCGGGCGGGCGCGGGCGCTGGGGCCAGGGCGCGAGGAGCGGGCGCGGGCGCGTAAGCCGGCGCCGGGGCGTAGGCCGGGGCCGGAGCGTAGGCCGGCGCGGGCGCGTACGCGACCTCGGGCGGCGCCTCGGCCTCGGGCGGCAAGGCCGTCACGTAGGGCGAAGGACGGCGCAGGGACAGCGGGGGGAAGAGGGGGGTGCGCAGCTGTGTGGGTCGGTAAAAAGCCTGGGGGCGCGGCGCCTCTTCGGGCGCGGGGGAGCGGGCCGGGGCGTAGGCCAGCGGCGGCTCCACGCTCGGCTCGGGCTCGCGGCGCTCGACGTCGAGGGCGGGGAACACGCTCGGCGCGGCTCCGGGCGCGACCGCGGTGGCCAGCGGCTCGGGGTCGCGCATGAGCAGGGCCGAGGCGCGGTCGAAGCGCGGGGGGATCTGGTTGAGGTGGAACAGCTCCTCGGGCGTGAAGTAGGACTTGAAGTCCTTGCGCGTCCCGGGCGGGAAGATGGCCCAGTTCTGGCGCACGAGGGTGCGCACGGACTCTCGCTCCTGCTCGGAGAGCTTCTTCTCGCCGCCGCTGCGGTTGAGGAGGATGTTGAGCTGGAGCAGCGCCTTCAGGCGCCGGGCGCTGGCCAGGCGCGAGAGCAGGTACGGCATCTCCTCCACGCGCACGGGCGAGTCGGCGATCTTGTCCACGATCTTGCCGTCGCCGCGCAGCTCGTAGCCGTGGCCGGTCAGCAGCTCCTGGGAGATGGCGTCCAGCGGCGTGGCGCGCGCGTCGTACGGCGTCATGGCCGCGGTCTGGGCGAAGGCCGTGGAGGGGAGCGCCATGAGGACGGCGAGAGCCGCGCGGAGACTCATGCTATAGAGGAAGTGTACTTCGGCGCCATTATATAAATGTTGCCGACGCCCGTCTGGAAAAGGCACGATGGCGGACATGCACGACCCCGCGCGCCTGGTGTTTCCGGGCTTCACGGTCGGCGTCTCGGACGTGTCCGCGGCCGAAGCCCTGGCGCGCGCCGGGGTCGGCGGCTTCTGCGTGTACCGCGGGACGCCGCGGAGCATCGCCGCCCTCACCCGCCGCCTGAACAAGGCCGCGGGACGCCGCCTCCTCTTCTGCGCGGACTACGAGGAAGGCGCCTGGGTCCACGCGGAGGGCGCGACGGCCCTGCCCACCAACCTGGGCATCGGCGCCTCCGGCGCGGCGGCCGACGCGCGCGAGAAGGGCCTGCTCACCGCCCTCGAGGCGCGCGCGATGGGCGTGGACTGGGTGTTCGCCCCGGTCGTCGACCTCGCGGGGGAGCCGCGCAACCCCATCGTCAACCTGCGCGCCTTCTCCGACCGTCCCGGGCCCGCCGCGCGCCTGGGCGGGGCCTTCCTCGACGGCCTGAAGGCGGGCGGCGCGCTGGGCTGCCTCAAGCACTTCCCCGGCCACGGCGACGTGACCAAGGACTCCCATCTCGACCTGCCCACGGTGACGGCCTCGCGCGCCGTGCTGGCGCGTCGCGAGCTGCCGCCGTTCAAGGCGCTGGCGGTCAAGGCGGGCGCGGTGATGAACGCGCACCTGATCGTGCCCGCCTTGGAGCCCGGGCGCCTGCCCTCCACGCTCTCGGCCGCGGGCCCGCGGCTGCTGCGCTCCTGGGGCTTCCGCGGGCTCGTCACCACCGACGCCCTCGACATGAAGGCCGTGGCCGACCGCTGGCCCGAGGCCGAGGCCGCCCTGCTCGCCCTGCGCGGCGGCGCGCACGTCCTTCTGGTGCCGCGCGACGCGGCGGCGCTGGTCGGCGCGCTCCGCGTCGAGTGCGGCCGCGACCCGTCGCTCGCGCCGCTCGTGCGCGAGGCGCGCC
>CAZTZW010000562.1:0-1871 GCA_964618085.1 uncultured Elusimicrobia bacterium | reverse complement strand
GCCGCGCGTCGAAGCCTTCGCGGCCGTGACCTCCGTATCCGACGGGTTCACGACCGGCGCCGGGGCCCGCATGGGCGGCGTGCGCGCGTCGCTCTCCTTCGGCGACCCCGCCTGGGGGGCCCGACGCGAGCGATTCAAAGAAGACGAGTCCGCGATGGCCGCCGCCGCCGCGGGGCTCATCGACGCCACCCGCGGCGAGGTGCTGACCCGCGCGGCGGCCGTGCGCGGCCTGCAGGCCGCGTTGCCCGAGCTCGACGAGGGTTTGACGCGCGCCTCCGCCGCGCTCGAGCAGGCTCGTCCCTTGTACCGGGAAGGCCGGCTCAGCGTGCTCGAGGTCCTGCGCGCCGAGGAAGCCCGTGCCCGCATGACCGAGGCCCGTTTGGACGCGCAGGCCGGCTTGCGCGCCCAATGGGCCGCGCTGGCCGCCGCGCGCGGCCGCCTCGATTCCGCCGCCGTCGCGTCGCTCGCTCGCAGCTTGGAGGAAGTCCGATGAAACACGAAGCCCCGATGGGCCCCGCCGGCCGCCTCGCATCTGCCTTCGTGCGCTCGAAGCTGACCGTGCTGGTCGCGTTGGGGGCCGTCGCCATGGGCGCGGTCGCCACCTTGCGCCTGCCGCGCGAAGAGGAGCCTCAGATCAGCGTGCCCATGTTCGACATCTTCGTGCCCATGCCCGGCTCCGGCGCCAAGGAGGTCGAGGAGCGCGTCGTGGCCGTGGGCGAGCGGAAATTGTTGGAAATCCCCGGCGTGGAGTTCGTTTATTCCACCGCGCGCAAAGGCGGAGCCATGTTCATCGTGCGCTTCCAAGTCGGCGTGGACCCCGACGAGGCCATGACCCGCGTCTACACCAAGACCTTCGCCAACGCCGACCTGCTCGCGCCCGGCGCGGGCCAGCCCCTGGTCAAGCCGCGCTCCATCGATGACGTGCCCGTGCTGGCGCTCACCTTGAGCGGCAAGAATCTCACGCCCTTGGAGTTGCGCCGCGCCGCCGCCGAGCTGCGCGCCGTGGTCGCCACCGTGCCCGAGGTCTCCGACATCGAGATCCTCGGCGGCCGACGCCGCGCCCTCTCGGTATTCTTCGACCCCGGCGCGCTGGCGCGCCGCCGCCTCTCGCCGCTGGATTTGGCCGAGCGCCTGCGCGCCGCCAACGTCCGCCTGCCCGCCGGGACGGCGGACGCCTCCGGCCGCGCGGTGAAGGTCGAAGCCGACGCGTTCGTGCGCGGCGCCGAGGACCTGCGCCGGGTCGTCATCGGCGTCTCCGACGGGCGTCCCGTGACCGTAGGCGACGTGGCCGCCGTCGTGGACGGCCCCGACGAGGACGAGCGCGAGGTGCTCCTGCGCGACGCCGCGGGAGAACGCCAGGCCGTCACCCTGCAGGTGTCCAAACGCCGCGGCGCCAACGCCACGGCCGTAACCCGGGCCGCCCGCGAGCGCGTCGAGACGGCCCGGCCGCGCCTGCCGGCCGGACTTGAGGTCGCGGTCACGCGCGACTATGGCGAGACCGCCAAACATAAGTCCGACGAGCTTCTATTCCACGTACTGCTCGCCACACTCTCAGTCACCGCCTTGGTCGCGCTCACGCTGGGCTTGCGCGAGGCCCTGGTCGTGCTCATCGCCGTGCCGGTGACCCTCGCGCTCACCTTGATGGTGTATTGGCTGCTCGGCTACACGCTCAACCGCATCACCTTGTTCGCCCTCATCTTCTCCATCGGCATCCTGGTCGACGACGCCATCGTCGTCGTGGAGAACATCCACCGTCACTTCGCCATGAACGACGGACGTCCCCTCTGGAAGCTCGCCGTGGAAGCGGTGGACGAGGTCGGCAATCCGACCTTGCTCGCGACCTGGGCCGTCATCGCCGCCATCCTGCCCAT
>CAZTZW010000561.1:0-1880 GCA_964618085.1 uncultured Elusimicrobia bacterium | reverse complement strand
CCGCCCTGCGCACGCGCGAGGCCGCCGCCGCCGCCGGGCCGCTGCGCTTCGGCTTCGGCGTCAACACCGGCCTGGTCGCCGCGGGCCGACTGGGCAGCGGCGACAGCCTGGAGTACGGGGTCATCGGCTCGGTGGTCAACATCGCCGCCCGCCTCCAAGAGGCCGCCGGTCCGGGCGTCATCCTGGCCGGGGAAGACACCGTCCGCCTGCTCGCCGGACGCTACGCGCTGGGCTCGCGCTCCGAGCTGACCCTCAAGGGCCTGCGCCGTCCCATCGCCGCCTACGCCGTGGGCGCTTAAGGCGCTTAAGCGGGACTTAAGGGGCGGTTCAGCCCGGTTCAAGCGTACTCCGTCATACTAAGGTCATGGACACCCGCTACGTGCTGGTCATCGACGACGAGAAGGGGCTGCGCGACATGCTCTCCTACACCTTGGCCCGCCGCGGCTTCCGCGTGAAGGCCGTCGAGAGCGGAGAGAAGGGACTGGAGGCCGCCCGCGCCGAGGAGATCGACGCGGTCCTCTGCGACATCATGATGCCGGGCATGAGCGGCCTGCAGGTGCTCGAGACGCTCAAGCGGGAGCGCCCCGGCCTGGAGGTCATCCTGGCCACCGGCTTCCCCTCCAGCGAGAGCTCGGCCCGCGCGGCCGAGCTGGGCGCCTTCGCCTACCTCGCCAAGCCTTACGACCTTTTCGCCCTGTTCGCTCTGTTGGACGAGGCGGCCGCCCGCAAGGCGGCCCGCCGCGCATCATGACGGGAGGAGGCTACATGGAACGCATCAAGGCCGTGTTGGGCGTCGTGGCGGTGGCGGTGACGGCGGGCTGCGGCGGCGTGCAGAGCCGCGTCCGTGAGGGGCAGGTGCAGTCGGTCATCGACCAGCGTCCGGACCGCTCGCGCTACGTCGAGGCCATCGGCATCGGCGCGTCGGACCCGACGCTGCCGACGGACACCCAGCGCAAGTCGCTGGCGCGCGACGCCGCCATCGTCAAGGCGCAGTACGAGCTGCTCTCCATGGTCAAGGGCGTGGAGCTCGAGGGCGGCGTCACCATCGGCCGCGCCATCGAGAAGGACTCGGTCCTGGCCGCCCGCGTCAAGGAGACCGTGCGCGGCGCCGAGGTGCTCAAGAGCGAGTTCACGGCCGACAACGGCTGCGTCGTCACCAT
Source organism: uncultured Elusimicrobia bacterium (assembly GCA_964618085.1). Taxonomy (GTDB): domain Bacteria; phylum Elusimicrobiota; class Elusimicrobia; order UBA1565; family UBA9628; genus GWA2-66-18. The sequence goes on along the minus strand of CAZTZW010000561.1, from coordinate 720 downwards.
GCGCCTGCCGAAGTACCGTCTGGAAGAGATGATGGGCGTGAGGTTCCGATGAAACGCGCGGCCGCCCTGCTCGCGCTGTCCGTCCTGACGGGCTGCGCCACGGTCTCCCGTCCGCCGGCGCGGTCGGTGGTCGAGGTCGACGCCGAGGGCTGGGCGGCCGAGAAGGCCGGGGACCCGTACGGGCCGCGGGCCCGCGCCCTGGCCGACGCGCAGAAGCGGGCCGTGGAGAAGGCCGCCGGCGTGCGGGTGACGGCCTCCACCCGGGTGGAGGCCGGCATCGCGGTGCGCCAGCGGGTGTGGGCGGACGTGCGCGGCCGCGTCGAGCGCTGGGAGCTGGTCGACGACAAGCTGGAGGACGGGTTCCGCAAGATGCGCATCCGGGCGGTCGTGCGCCTCGACGCGCCGGGGGAGGAGCCTCCGGCGCCGCCGCCCCTGGACGCCCGCGTCCGCGTGGACGCGGACGGCGCGGCGGCGGAAGGACTGCGCCGCGCCCTGAGCGCCGCGGGCTGCTCGCTGGTCCGCATCGGCGAGCAGTACGTGGTGACGGCGCGGGCCGAGTCGCGGGTGACGCGCGAGAAGCGCCTGGAGCCGTTCGTGTCGGGACGCGCGCGCCTGCACGTCTCCGTGCGCGACGCCGCCGGCGTCGTGCTCTGGGAGGGCGTGCAGGAGGCCGCCGAGCTGGACGCCGACCCCCTCCTGGCCGTCGCGCGGGCCGATCAC
>CAZTZW010000560.1:0-1881 GCA_964618085.1 uncultured Elusimicrobia bacterium | reverse complement strand
TCAGAACGTCGGATGACTCAACTTTAGATCTGTCCGAAGAAGGGGCTCAGGTCAAGCCAGGCTGTCGGTGATGTACTACACGGACCAGGGGAAGGCCTCTTAAGACTTATATACCGCGTCCTGATTTATCAGAGCTGGCCCTGCTTCCTTCTGGTAAAGGCACTTGGTGGCGGTCATACAGCCATCTACTGCTTTGGTGCAGCTAGCACCTTCTTCATGCTCGCAGGCATTGGATATCTATCATCGAAGCCGCCGGCACAGAAGCACCGCCTATTCACGTTCATCGTCTTGGATGTATCGCTTATCGTCTTAGCGGTCGTGCTAATCCGTATCCTTCAACCTGCCGGCTATTTTTTTCCTCTCTCCAGATCTTCGGCACATGTAATGACAAGCATCGCCGCTGCCCCCGACATCAGATGAATTCATGATTGAAGCGGTATGGAATATGTGGCTGGCGGCAATGATTCTCTGCCTGGTGCCGGCATATGTAATCGTGAGCGAATGCCAAAGAACGCAGCGCCTGCGTTGGTTGACGCTTGTTCCAGTTGCTTGGCTGGCATATTTAATCTACATGCTCTCGCGACCCGGCGCACCTGGTGCGCAGTTGATATTTGTCCCGTCCTTTCATCTGCGCATCATGGAATACGTGGTCTTTCAGGAAACACCTAAGATCGTATTCGTGTTGAGTATCGCCGCCATCCTTGTCCTTTTTACCCGCATGCGCACTCAAACCCACTGGATGAACAAGGGGCTTTTAGCCTTGTGCTGCATTGACTTCTGCCTCATGGCAGCGGTTTGTGCAACATTCGGTGGTGGAACGCGGGTCCGAAGAGCAGTTGTCATGGGAAATGAGGCATCGTCCGCGCGTCACGGAGCAGCTACAGCGCCCGCAATGACGCGATAGTATCAGGATCATCATCCGCCTGCTCTGAAGTGTGTACATAGTGTGGCCGGCCACACTATGTACGCGGCCAACGGACTACTTTAGGTCACGGAGCGGGTCGAAGGCGGAGAGACGGACCCACGGCTGGGCGCCGGACGTGTCGGTCCAGGCGGCGATGACGCGGTTCCCCCACCGGGCCAGGCGCGGGATGCCGCTGGCGCGCGAGCCGGTGGAGCGGGCGACCTCGTAGGGGGCGCTCGCGGACCCGTCGGGCTTCACGCGGCGGGCCAGGATGCTCGGCTCTTCGCCGTTCTCGAGCCAGGCGGCGACGGCCGAGCCGTCGTCGAGCATGACGAGGTCGACGCGGCCGGCGGGATGACCGGAATCCAGGGCCGTGGGCGCTCCGAAGGCCTTGCCGCCGTCTTCGGAGAAGGCGAGCTTCACGGCGGGCTTGTCGCCCGTCATGGTGTACCACAGCGCGGCGACGCGGTCGCCTTTCGCCGCCAGGGCGGGGCCGTTGACCGGGCAGCCGTCGATGGTCCAACCGTCGCGCGAGAGCGCGCGGTCCTTCGACCAGCGGCCGTCGGCGAACTCCACCAAGGACATGTCGCGGACTTCCTTGGGCGAGCGGTCGCGGTAGGCCACGAGGACGCGCTCGCCCACGCCCACGGCGGCGGTGCCGCAGCAGTCGCAGACGCGGCCGTCCAGCTCGGTCTCCGGCAGGAAGCCGGTCCCGTCCCACTGGCTCGCGTACAACGCCTGCGGGCCCTCGGCGACCTTGCGGCGGCCGTCCAGCCAAACGGCCGTGAAGCGGCCCCCCTTGCCGGGGACGAGGGACACGAAGCCGTGCTCGCTCTTGGTCGCGTCGCGGTGCGGCGAGACCGGCGCGCCCCAGGTGCGGCCCCCGTCGCCGGAAGTGGCGACCACGACGTCGTAGGTATAGGTGCCGGTCGCGCTCTTAGGCAGCCAGCTCAGGGCCAGGCCGCCCCCCTCCCACG
>CAZTZW010000559.1:0-1887 GCA_964618085.1 uncultured Elusimicrobia bacterium | reverse complement strand
ATCGCCGCCGCCTTCCCCTCGGCCTGCGGCAAGACCAACCTCGCCATGCTCATCCCGCCGGAGGGGCTGAAGGGCAAGGGCTACAAGATCTGGACCGTGGGCGACGACATCGCCTGGCTGCGCGTCGGCCCCGACGGCCGCCTGTGGGCCTGCAACCCCGAGGCCGGCTTCTTCGGCGTGGCGGTGGGCACCAACTCCAAGTCCAACCCGAACGCGATCAAGACCGTCCAGAAGAATACGATCTTCACAAACGTCCTGTTGGGCGACGACCTCTCGGTCTGGTGGGAGGACGGCGAGGGCGCTCCGCCCGAGTCCGGCACCGCCTGGAACGGCAAGCTGTGGAAGCCCGGCATGAAGGACGCCGAGGGCAAGCCCGTGCTCGGCGCCCACCCCAACAGCCGCTTCACCGCCCCGGCCGCGCAGTGCCCGTCCATCTCCCCCAAGTGGGAGGACCCGCAGGGCGTGCCGCTGTCGGCCATCGTGTTCGGCGGCCGCCGCCAGAAGCTCGCCCCCCTCGTGTTCGAGTCCCTCGACTGGGAGCACGGCGTGTTCGTCGGCTCCTCGGTCGCTTCCGAGACCACGGCCGCCGCGACCGGCAAGGTCGGTCAGGTGCGCCGCGACCCCATGGCCATGCTGCCCTTCTGCGGCTACAACATGGGCGATTACTTCGCGCACTGGCTGGAGATGGGCTCCAAGATCCCCAAGCCGCCGAAGGTGTTCCACGTCAACTGGTTCCGCAAGGGCGACGACGGCAAGTTCCTGTGGCCCGGCTACGGCGAGAACCTGCGCGTCGTGGAGTGGATCCTCGCCCGCGCCCGCGGCGAGGGCAAGGCCGAGAAGACGCCCATCGGCTACGTCCCGGCCAAGGACGCCATCGACCTCAAGGGCCTGGACCTGGCGCCCGGCGCCATGGACCAACTCACGGCCGTGAAGGCCGATGAGTGGACCGCGGAGCTCGACGGCATCAAGACCTTCTACGAGACCTTCGGCAAGACCTTGCCGCAGGGCCTTTGGAAGCAGTTCGACGCCCTGAAGGACCGCCTCAAAGCCAAGGTCGCCGCTTAAATTGACAAAGGGGACAGGCACCTAGGTCAACTGCCCGCAAAGTTGACTTAGGTGCCTGTCCCCTTTGTCATTTGGCGTCGAGGGCGCGCTTGGCGTTGAAGAAGCGGATGCGCTTGAGGGCGAGCTCGGCGAACTCGGAGCCGGGCTTGCCGGAGCGCTGCAGCGCTTCCAGCGCGGGGATGGCGTCGGCCGCGGCCGGGTCGCGGGCGAAACGGACCTCGATGAGCTGTTGAGCGGCGGCCTCCTTCTCCCCGTCGCCGCCCTGGAGCATCGCGACGAGCTGAGGGACCACGACGGCGGGCTCGTCGGAGCCGGCGGGGACGCCCAGGGCCTCGTTCTGCTCCTTACGGCGCGTCTCGGCCAGCTCGTCGGCCTGAGCGCCGAGCTTCATGGCATGGTCGCGGATCTGGCGCAGGGAACGGCCGCCGTACAGCGGCAGGTCGAGCGCGCCGGTCTTCTCGGCCTCGGCGACGAGACGGTGGATGGTCGGGCCGGCCACGCCGGCGGCGGCCTCCTCCAGCAGAGCCTGCTTGGTCTTCTCGTCGAGGGGCGGAGCCTTCTTGTCGGTGATGACCGGCACGTCCGCGTTCAGGCTCGGGATGCCGAGCCGGTCGAGGAGGTCGCCGAGCGCCTTGGCGTCGCGGGCGGCCTGGGCCGCGTCCGGCGGCAGAGACGCCGGATCCGCCCGGCCGGAGAGGGCGGCCGCGAAGTCCTGCGGGGTCGAGCCGTCGTCGCGGGCCGGCACACCGGTGACGACGACCGACGGGCCGCTGCGCATCACCGTGTCCAGCGCATTCCTTTGCGCCGGGCGGTTCAGGGTTA
>CAZTZW010000558.1:0-1891 GCA_964618085.1 uncultured Elusimicrobia bacterium | reverse complement strand
CTCGCGCCCCGAGTTCCGCCACCTGGGCGTGAGCGCCGGAGCGCGCGACCTGGTCTGGAGCCGCTCCTGCGACCGCGTCTCCGGCGAGTGCAACAAGCACGCGGTGGAGCCGTCCTACAAGAAGGGGCAGGAGGTCGCGCCCGAGACCGTGCGCGACGTCGCCGCCCAATCGGACGAACGCGCCGCCTCCGAAGCCGAGCAGGCCGAGGAGGAGGCGCGCCTAGACGCCTTCCTGAAGGCGCAGCGCGAAGCGGCCGAGGGCGGCGGCGCCGGCCGGGCCATGAGCGCGCCGAAGGCCGCTAGGCGCGGGTGGCTCGACGCGCTCATCCGCGCGGCGGGTTTTCCCGTTCCGGACGCGGACGAAGTGGCGAGCGTAGCCGTCGGCTCGATGGACGCTGGGGAAGACGCCGCCCCCGGAGCGGCGGCGCGAGGCCTGCGCACGCGGGAGCCCGGCGCGCCGGGAGGGGCCCCGGCGAGGAGACGGGCGTTCGGCGAGCTCGCGCGCGCGGCGGCCGCCGCCGCCCTGTTCCTCCTCTTGCGACGGCGGGCCGGCGGGGATCCCCAAGGGTGAAGGATTCCCGGGAACGCTTCACGGAGACGGCGGACCTTTACGACCGGCATCGGCCATCGTATCCGGACGCCTTGGTCGACTGGGTGTGCGCCGGCCTGCCGGCCGGCGGGTCAGCCGCCGATATCGGCTGCGGGACGGGCATCTCGGCCCGCTTGTTCGCGGCCCGGGGCTTCGTCGTCACGGGCGTCGATCCGAACGAGGCGATGCTCGAGAAAGCTCGCGCTCGCGGCGGCGCGGACTTCCGGCGTGGGGAATCCCACGCCACCGGCCTGCCTGAGAAGAGCCAGGACCTCGTCTTCGCCGCGCAAGCCTTCCATTGGTTCGACATCCCTTCCACGCTGGCGGAGTGGCGGCGCATCCTCATCCCCGGCGGCGTCGCCGCCGCCTTTTGGAACGATCGCACGGATGAGACTCCGTTCCTGAAGGACTACGAGGCCCTGCTCCAGTCCTCCAGCGCCGAGTACCGCGAGCTGACGCGCCGCCGCTCGACCTTGTCCGAGCTGGAAGCCGCTCCCGGCGTCGCGGAGTGGACGACGGCCGAGTTCCCCTCGGTCCAGGCGCTAGACCGCGAGGGGCTTTTCGGCCGCGTCCACTCCTCGTCCTACGTCGCTCACGGCGTCGTCGACAAGCCCGCCTTCGACGCCGCGCTGGGCGCGCTGTTCGACCGCTTCGCCGTCTCCGGCCGCGTGGAGTTCCGCTACCGGGCCGTCGCCGCGCGCTGGCGGCTCACATGACGAGCGTCGTCCTGCGCAGGCGCAGCGCGTTGAGGATGACCGACACCGAGCTCAGGCTCATCGCCGCGCCGGCGAACATCGGGTCGATCGTGATGCCGAACCAGGGATACAGCGCGCCTGCGGCCGCGGGGATGCCCACGGCGTTGTAGGCGAAGGCGAAGAACAGGTTCTGGCGCGCGTTGCGCCGGAATGCCCGGCTGAGGCGTCTTGCGCGCAGCAGCCCCTGCAGGTCTCCGCGCACCAAGGTGATGCCAGCGCTTTCGAGCGCCGCGTCGGCGCCCGCGCCCATGGCGATCCCCACCGCCGCTCGCGCCAAGGCCGGGGCGTCGTTGACGCCGTCACCGGCCATGGCCACGACCTTTCCTTCGGACGCCAGCCGCGCCACCAAGGCCTCTTTGTCCTCGGGCCGCACTTGCGCCGCGACTTGGACGATCCCCACCTGACGAGCCACGGCCCCGGCGGCCTCGGGATGATCGCCCGTGGCCATGACCACGGTCACGCCTTCAGCCGCCAGCGCGGCCACGGCCGCCGCGGCGTCCGGCTTGACGGGGTCCGACACCGCGAGCAGGCCGAGCGGCCTTCCGAG
>CAZTZW010000557.1:0-1898 GCA_964618085.1 uncultured Elusimicrobia bacterium | reverse complement strand
GAGTCGCCGAGCTTGGTGGTCATGAAGGCCTTCTTCTGGGCCTCGCACGGGCCCTCCTTCTCGAACCAGAAGCCGATGAGGAGGTAGGAGGTCAGGCCCATGAGCTCCCAGCAGGCGAACGTCACCAGCAGGTTGCTCGAGATGACGAGGCCGAGCATGGCCGCGGTGAAGAAGGAGACGAAGCAGAAGTAGCGCTTGAAGCGCTTGTCGTCGTGCATGTACGAGATGGAGTAGAGCTGCACGAGGACGCTGACGAAGCAGACCACGACGCTGACGAGCGCCGCGCCGCCGTCGATGAGCACGCCGATGGGCATGTCGTAGACGAAGTGCTTGCCCGCGACGGTGGTCGCGAAGGAGAACCAGTTCCAGTTGTGCTCGTAGACGGGCGCGCCCTGCAGGAAGGCCCAGAGCACCGAGACCGAGATGCCGAGGCTGATGGCCATCGCGCCGACGCCGATCCAGGGCGCGGGCGAGTGCGGGTCTTCCTTGGCCCCGAAGAACATGATGAGGGAGGCCGCGAAGGGTATGAGCGGGATGAGGTAGGCGTGCTCGAGCATGGTCATCAGCCTTTGAGCAGGTTGTAGTCTTCGGCGTACGCGGTGTCGGTGTTGCGGTAGATGGCGAGGAGGAGCGCGAGGCCCACGACGACCTCGGCGGCGGCGACCGCCATGATGAACAGCGCCACGGACTGGCCCGCGACGCCGGACGGGTGCAGGAAGCGCTCGAAGGCCGCGAGGTTGATGTTGGCGGCGTTGAACATCAGCTCGATGGACATCAGGATGCCGATGATGTTGCGGCGGGTCAGCGCGCCGAACACGCCGATGAGGAACAGCGCGGAGCCGACGGCCAGGTAGTGGGCGAGGGTCATGACGCTTTTCTCTCCGAGTGGGTGAAGAACACCGCGCCGAGCAAGGCGGCCAGCAGGACCAGCGAGACCAGCTCGAAGGGCAGGAGGTACTCGCCGAGGAAGAGCTTGCCGAGCTCGCGAGTGCCGGGCTTGGTCGGCCCGGTCGCGAAGCGGCCGCCGTAGGCGGCGGCGACCTTCATCAGGCCGAAGGCGGAGACGCCGCACACCAGCAGCGCCGCCATCCAGCGCTCGTTGACCTGGCGCAGGTGGAGGTCGGAGGCGCGGCCCAGGAGCATGACGGCGAACATGATGAGCACCGCGATGCCGGAGACGTACACCATGATCTGCGCGGCGAAGAGGAAGTCCGCGCCGAGCGCGCCGAAGAGCCCGGCCACGCCCGCCAGCGAGAGGCCGAGGAACAGGGAGGAGTGCACGGTGTTGCGGTGGAGCACCACGCCCAGCGCCGAGCCCAGGGTCAGGGCCGCCAGCGACCAGAAGACGATCTGCTCGATCATCAGCTTCTCCTCACATGGACGTCGTGGATGGCCACCTGACCCTCCGGGTCCTTGAAATCCTGGGCCTTGCGGTCGAAGTACTTGCCGATGAACGGGAAGTCCTTCTTCCAGCAGCGCACCATCTCGTCGCGCTTCGTGAAGACGACCTCGTAGTCGAGGGAGTGCCACACGGACTTGGGCTTGGTGGGGCAGGACTCCTCGCAGAGGCGGCAGAAGTTGCACTTGCCGAAGTCGATGGTGTACCAGTCGACCTTGGCGACCTTCTTGCCGGTCTCGTTCTTGGCGTTCTCCAGGCTGATGCAGCCCGAGGGGCAGGCCTTCACGCACTGGGAGCAGGAGATGCAGACCTGCTGGTCGAAGAGCAGGGCCCCGCGGAACTTCTCGAAGGGCACCAGCTTCTCGTCGGGATAGTGGATGGTCACCGACGGTTTGAACATGTAGCGCAGCGTGATCAGGTGGCCCTGGATGATCGCCCAGGAGCCGGAGAAGACCTTCGAGAAGTAGCCGATCATCGCATTCACCTCGGCAGCAGGTAC
>CAZTZW010000556.1:0-1899 GCA_964618085.1 uncultured Elusimicrobia bacterium | reverse complement strand
ATCGAGGCGACGAGCGCGGCGGCGAGCTCGGTGAGCTGGGCGCCGGGCACCATGACGCCTTCGGGCGTGTACATCTACGTCATCACGATCGAGCAGCAGACGGTGTCGGGCGCGGTGGTGGTGGTCAAATGATCCGCCTCCTTCTCGCCGCGACGCTCGCTCTCGCCGCGCTTCCTGCGCGCGCGGCCTTCGAGGACACCGGCGCCGGCGCGCGCGCCCCGGGCTTGGGCGAGGCGTTCACCGCGCTGGCCGACGACGTGTACGCCATCCACTACAACCCGGCCGGTCTCGCCCAGCTGGAGCGTCCGCAGGTGGGCGCCGCCTACTCACGGCTGTACGTCGGCCTCTCCGACGGCTCCGACATCGGCAGCTCCCAGGTCATGTACGCCCACCCGTGGGCGCGCGGCCGCAAGGGCACCTTCGGCTTCGGCCTCAACCGCTTCAGCCTGGGCGGCCTCTACACCGAGCAGACCTTGGCCCTGTCCTACGCCCGCAAGACCATGGAGCGCGACAGCGGCTCCCAGCTGCTCACCGGCTTCAACTTCAAACAGCTCTCGCGCTCCTTCGGCCGAACTCCCGAGGCGTCGGCCGCCTGCTCGGGCAGCCAGTGCGCCGGCGGCAGCGACCCCGTGCTCTCCGGCAAGACCAGCGCGGGCGCGATGGACATGGACCTGGGCTTCGTGTACCGCTTCCCCCGCCGCATCCAGATGGGTCTGGCCATCCAGCACCTGATGAGCCCGAACGTCGGCTTCTCCGGCCAGGACAAGCTCGAGCGCGCCATCAACCTGGGCGTCGCGTACAAGTCGCTGTGGCTGAGCCTGATGGGCGAGATCAAGACCCGTAAGGGAGCGGGCGGCACCGAGCGCGACATGATCCTCGCGGCCGAGCGCTTCTTCCCCACCTTGGACTACGGCCAGTTCGGCATCCGCGGCGGCCTCGGCGTCGGCGCCAACGACTACCGCCAGTTGACCATGGGCTTCGCCTACCGCGTCAACAAGGTCCAGGCCGACTACGCCTTCGTCCTGCCCGTGGGCGCGGTCAAGGGTCAGTCCGGCTCCCATCGCGTGGGCATGACCTTCCACTTCGGCGCGCCGACCGCCGACGAGGAGATCAGCCGCGAGCTCCTCGAGCAGGCCAAGAAGCTGCGCGAGAACGGCCCGGACTACGGCTACGAGTACAGCGAGGAGCTCAAGCCTCAGACCCTCGACGACGCCCGCCTGGCCAACGTCCGCCTGCTCATCGCTCAGCGCAAGTACCGCGCCGCGCATAAAGCCCTCGTCGATTTCGCCACGCGCCAGCCGCTGTCGCCGCCCCTCATCCGCCTGGCCAACCGCCTGGACCTCATCGCCACTTACTACCCGGACGTCCCCCAGGTCCAGACCAAGTTCGACCAGACCTTGGTGGGCTCCGTGGAGCGCTTCCTGAAGGCCGAGGACCGCCTCTCCATGCTGCAGATGTCCTACGCCTTCAGCATGAAGCCCGAGGACGCGCGCCTGAGCAAGCTGCTCGACGACATGGAGAAGGGCGTCGGCCTGAAGGCCGAGAAGTTCCCGGCCGACCACCCGCGCGGCTTCATGGAGGAGCTGCTGTACCGCGTCGAGCTGGCCAACACGCGCGGCGACGCCGGCCGCGTGGAGAGCCAGCTCATGGACATCCTCGCCATCGAGCCCGACAACATCACCGCCTTGCTCCGATTGGGCTCGCTGCGCTACGTGCAGTCCCGCTACCTCGAGGCCATCCAGACCTGGGAGGCCGCGATGCCGCTCGAGAAGCGCGAGCGCGAGCTCGAGTCGCTGCGCGAGTACCTGCGTCTGGCCCGCGAGCGCGCGGGCGGCGCCGCGACCATGCCCGGCGGCATGCTGGCCCCCGCTCCGATGGCGACCGCCCCGGCCCCGGCCC
>CAZTZW010000555.1:0-1906 GCA_964618085.1 uncultured Elusimicrobia bacterium | reverse complement strand
GTCCTTGACGTCGGCCGTCGTCCTGCCCCCGGCGCCCACGACCGCGCCGAACGTCGCGCGCTCGGAGCGCGCGCGCAGCGCCGCCACCGGCGTGCGCAGCACGACCTGCCGCCCGCCGTCGACGCGAGCCTCGACCGTCACCACGCCGAAGAGCAGGAACACCAGCAGCCGCGAGCGCTCGTCGTCCTCGACGGCGACGTGCGCGTTGCCCGCCGCGGTCAGCACGGTCCCGCCCGCGCCCGCGTAGACGGCCCGCGCGTTGAAGCCGGTGCGCAGGCTGTCGCCCGCCGAGAGCGTCTGCCCGGCCTTGGCGGGACGCCACGTGCCGGAGCCGGCGGCGCGCACCTGCACGAGACCCGAGACCTCCTTCAAGGTCCCCGCGCACACGCTTTGAGCGGCCGATAGCGCGGCCGCTATAAGGAAAAGACGCATCCCCCCCAGTGTAGTCAGCCCCCGAGACGGAATTGTTACGAGGAATACGCTAGAATACGCTCATGACGGACGCCCTCGCCCGCCTCTTCCTCGACCCCCTCACCGGCGCCTACGCGCGCATCGCCGGCGTCATGGCCTCCCTCGCGGCGGCCCTGCTGCTCCTGCTCGTCGGCATGTTCGGCGCGCGCGTGGCGCGCGTGCTCATCGAGAGCGTGCTGCGCAAGGCGCGACTCGACGAGAACACCAGCCGCGTCGGACTCAACGAGGTGCTCGCGCGGCTGGGCCTGGGCAAGTCCCCCACCGAGATCGCGGCCTTCTCCGCCTTCTGGTTCGTCCTCGTCGTCTTCGTCGCCGCCGCGGCCAACGCGGCCGACATCCCGGTGGTCACGGGCCTGCTCGAACGCTTCGTACAGCTGCTGCCGAACCTCATCGTCGCCTGCGTCATCGTCTTCGGCGGCCTGCTCTTCGCGCGGCTGGCGAGCGTGGTGCTCGACAACGCGGCGGCGGCCAACTCCATCCGGGGCGGCATCGCCGCCTCGCGCGGCGCCTACGCGGTCATCGTCCTCTTCTCCGCCGCGGCGGCGCTGGAGCAGGCCGGGGTGGACCGCAAGCTGGTCTCCGCCGCCATCCAGATCCTTCTGGGCTCGGTCGGCCTCGCGCTGGGCATCGCCTTCGGTCTCGGCGCCAAGGACATCGCCGGCGAGGCCCTGCGCGGCCTCCTGGCCCGAAAGCCGTAGTGGCGCGCCTCCTCATCGTCGACGACGAGCCGTCCGTCGTCCTCCTCATGCGCTTCGTCCTCGAGAAGGCCGGGCACTCGGTGGAGGAAGCGCACAACGGAGCGGAGGCGCTGGCCCGTCTCGGCGTGGACCCCGTCGACCCCGCCAAACCGCTGCCCGACCTCGTCCTCCTCGACATCATGATGCCGGTGATGGACGGCGTGGAGACCGCCAAGCGGCTGGGCCGGGACCCGCGCACCGCCGCCCTTCCCATCCTCGTGGTGACCGCCAAGGGCGACATGCGCCATCTCTTCGACTCGCTGCCGGCGGTGGCGGGGTTCTTTCCCAAGCCCTTCGACCCGCGCACGCTGCGCGAGACCGTGGCGCGCGTCGCGGCCGGACGCTAGCGGTCGGGAGTCGGGATGGGAGCGCCCGGGCGGCGCTTCGGCCGCTCGACGCGGTCCACATGGTGCCGCGGCAGCATGCCCTGCCCGACCGCCTGCTGCGGCTCCCGCGCCTTGAGCGGGGCCGCCTCCGGAGGCAGCGGCGGCGCATCAGGCAGCGCGTAGCCGGCCGGCACGGCCGGCCTCACCCGCCGCTTGGCGACCTCATAGACCAGGAACAGCGCCAGGAACGCCGCCAGCGCGAAGACCGCGTACTCGACGCCGGCGGGACGCTGGCGGCGCTTCTGCATGGTCCTAGTCGAGGTAGTCGCGCAGGGACTTGCTGCGCGACGGATGGCGCAGCTTTCGGATGGC
>CAZTZW010000554.1:0-1914 GCA_964618085.1 uncultured Elusimicrobia bacterium | reverse complement strand
GGCAACGCCGTCGACGCCAACTCCATGCTCATCTCGCACGACGTCGCCGAGAAGGCGATGGACGCGGCGGCCTGCATCGGCTGCGGCGCCTGCGTGGCCGCCTGTCCCAACGCCTCGGCCATGCTCTTCGTGGGCGCCAAGGTCTCCCAGTACGCCCTCCTGCCCCAGGGCCAGCCCGAGCGCGAGAAGCGCGTCCTGGCCATGCGCGACGCGATGGACGCCGAGGGCTTCGGCCACTGCACCAACGAGTACGAGTGCGAGGCCGCGTGCCCCAAGGAGATCAAGGTCTCGAACATCGCGCGCCTCAACCGCGAGTATCTGCGCGCCACCCTCGTCTCCGACTGACGTGAGGCTCTCCGAGGACTTCGGCGTCACGCCGGGGAAGCTCGAAGAGCTCAAGAGCCGCATCGCGCGCCTGGGCATCGACCTGACCAAGGTCGAGGAGTCCTTCTCGCGCGGAGGCGGCAAGGGCGGCCAGAAGGTCAACAAGACCGCCAACCGCGTCCAGCTCTACTACGAGCCGCTGGACGTGCGCGTGGCCTGCCACCGGGAGCGCTCGCGGGCGCTCAACCGCTTCTTCGCCCTGCGCGAGCTGGTCGACCAGGTCGAGATGAAGGTGTCGCCCGAGACCTCCGAGCGCCTCAAGGAGATGGAGCGCATCCGCCGCCGCAAGTCGCGCTCCGCCTCGCGCGCGGCGGCGAAATACGCCTCCCCCGAGGCCGCGGCGTGAAGCGCTTCACGAAGGAGGAGGCCGAGGCCCTCATCCCCGAGCTGGAGAAGATATTCGAGACCGTGGCCGAGATCGCCGCCCGCGCCGAGCTCAAGGCCATCGGCCTGCGCAAGATCCAAGAAGCGGGCGAGCCCGACCCCGCGGCGGCCGCCATCGAGCGCTCCCAGCTCCAGTTCCTGGCCCAGGGCATCAACGACTGGCTCCAGCGCATCGTGGACATGGGCGCCCTCCCCAAGGGCGTCGAGCCCGCTTTGGTGGACTTCCCCGCCGTCATCGAGGGGCGGGAGGCCTACCTGTGCTGGAAGCTCGGGGACAAGAAGCTCACTCACTGGCACGGGGTCGACGAGGGCTTCTCCGGCCGCAAGCTCCTCCCCAAGCGCAAGCTCAGCTAGCGTCATCGGGGCGCCGAGGGTCGAACTCGGAACCTCGCGGTCCCAAACCGCGCGCTCTGCCAATTGAGCTACGCCCCGTCGAAGACGCCGCGAACCGAATGATACAATATCCCTCGTGAAGACCCTTCCCCTGCTCGCCGTCCTGCTGCTGGCCGGATGCGCCGGCGACATCCCCAAGCCGCTCTTCATCGACGACCGTTTCGCCGGCGACCCGGCGGCGGCGGAGGCGGAGCGGCGGGCGCAGGACCGGCTGGACGACATCCAGCGCCGCATCGAGCGGGGCGACCTGCCCAAGATCCAGTTCGAGTTCGACAAGGACGTCATCACGCCGGAGTCCGCGGAGACCTTGGACATGGTGGCCGACGCCATCAACGACAGCCCCTACCTGAAGGTCATCATCCTGGCGCACACGGATTCCATCGGCACCGCGGAGTACAACGAGGACCTCTCCGAGCGCCGAGCGCGCTCGGTCAAGACCGCCCTGGCCAAGCGCGGCGTGCCCCCGCCCTCCATGCGATTCAAGGGCTTCAGCTTCAACCGCCCCATCGCCGACAACTCGACCGACGAAGGCCGCGCCAAGAACCGGCGCGTCGAGTTCCGCGTGACCAGCCGCGACTGGCCAGCCGTCTACTGAGGCGCCCGGCTGCGCCGGAGCGTCCGCGTCCTCAAGCCTTCAACTGCACGCTGACGCCCGCCACGCCGCCCTTGAGGGCGTCGCGGACCTTCCGGGCCGCGTCCGCGCCGATGTCGGCCGCCGCGTCCGCCGCGCCTTGGCCGGCCGCGGAAGCCGCC
>CAZTZW010000553.1:0-1922 GCA_964618085.1 uncultured Elusimicrobia bacterium | reverse complement strand
ACTCGCGGCTCCTCAAGGCCGTGCGCTGCGAGCCCGCGGCGGAGCGGGGAGCGAAGGAGCTGAGGTCTACTCCTCGCGTTCGAACGGCTTCTTGACGAGCTTGCCGCCTTCCTTAGACAGGGCTTCGACCGTGGTCTTGGCCGCCTCTAAGCGCGCCGTCAGTTCCTTGGCGAGGACCACGCCCTTCTCGTAGAGGGCGAGAGAGGCCTCGAGCCCCTTGTCGCCGCCCTCGAGCTCGCGCACCAGCGCCTCCAGCTCCTCCAGGGACTGCTCGAAGGGCACGGTCTTCTCGGTCTTGGACTTGCTCATGATGTCACCTCGCAGGAGATCTCGCCTTCGGACAGGCGCACGCGTACCGGGTCGCCGCGCCGCACTTGCGACGCCTTCGTCAGCACCTTGCCGCGGCTCTCGGCGATGGCGTAGCCCCGGGCCAGCACTTTCAAGGGGCTGATGGCGTCGAGGCGCCCCGCCGTCGCGGCCAGGCGCAGGCCGGCGCGCTCGACGAGGCGCTTCAGGGCTTCGGGCAGGCGGCCGGCCAGCTCGTCGACGCGCTGGGCGTCCCGCTCCCACAGCCGGCGCGGGTCCGAGAGCAGGGGATGGGCGGCGGCGCGGGCGACGCGCTCGGCGAGCCGCTCCAGCAGGTCGTCCGCCTCCGCGGCCATCAGCTCGACGAGGTCGGACACCCGCTGGGCCGCGGCCGCTTTCTCGGGCACGGCGAGCTCGGCCGCGGCCGAGGGCGTGGGCGCGCGCAGGTCGGCGACCAGGTCGGCGACGGTCCAGTCGGTCTCGTGGCCGACGCAGGAGACGACGGGGATATCCGACTCGGCGATGGCGCGCGCCACGGCCTCCTCGTTGAAGGCCCAGAGGTCCTCGATGGAGCCGCCGCCGCGCCCGACGAGCAGGACCTCGGTATCGGGCGCGAGGGCGTTGAAGCCGCGCACGGCCTCGGCGATCTCGGCCGCGGCGCCCGGGCCCTGCACCTTCACGGGCCAGACGCGGATGACGAGCCCGGGCCAGCGGCGCGAGAGGATGTTGATGACGTCGCGCACGGCCGCGCCCTGGCCGGAGGTCACGACGCCCACGACGGCGGGCGACGGCGGCAAGGGCTTCTTGCGGGCCTCGTCGAACAGGCCCTCCGCCTGGAGCTTGGCCTTGAGCTGCTCGAGCGCGAGCTGCAGCGCGCCCTTGTCGCGCGGCTCCGCGGCGGAGATGACGAGCTGCAGCTCGCCGCGCGGCTCATAAGAGGTGACGCGGGCGCGTACGAGGACCTTGAGGCCGTCCGCGAGCTTGAACTTCACGCCGTAGGACGCGCCCTTGAACAGCACGGCGCGGACCTGGGCCTTCTCGTCCTTGAGCGTGAGGTAGGTGTGTCCCGAGGGATAGGCCTTGCAGTTGGAGACCTCGCCCTCGACCCACAGCTCGGAGAAGGAGGATTCCAGCAGCTCGTGGACCTGCGCGTTGAGCTGGGAGACGGTCAGCGCGCGGCGGGCCGTCTCCTCCACGGCTACTCCGAGCGCGGGTGGACGACCCAGGCCAGCGCGGACCCCGCGAGGATCCAAGCGGCGAGCGAGCCGGCGAGCCCGCGCCAAGAGGGGGCGTCCCCGGCGGCGCCGGCCCAGGAGAGGACGGCGACGGTGAGGAGGAAGAGGACCTTCTCGATCAGGGAGCGCGGCCCGAGCTGGAGCAGGAGCAGGGTCGCCAGGAAGGCGGAGAGGAAGTGCCCCGCGGTCCCGAACGCGGCGGGCGGGGTCTCGAGGAAGAAGGAGCAGGCGAGCAGCACGGCGCCGCCCAGAACGGTGCCCGTCAAAAGCCGTTTCATGAGGCGTAGTGTAGCAAAGGGGTGGGATTGACGCTCGACGGGGGCGGGGTTATCCTTCGGGCGATGGCCCTTCCTCTATCAGCGGCCTTCTTGTCGCTCGTCC
>CAZTZW010000552.1:0-1924 GCA_964618085.1 uncultured Elusimicrobia bacterium | reverse complement strand
TAGTCGATGACGACCATGCCCAGCTCCTTCGTCTCCATGCGCAGGCGGCTGAGGAGCTGGCGCGAGATGGCGCGCACGTTGAAGACGGTCATGCCCGGGTTGTCGTTGATGAACAGAGGGGCCTCGGCGAAGGAGGCGGCGGCGCCGGTCAGGTCCTGCCAGCGGTCGCGCCGGAAGTAGCCGGTGCGGATGTCCTTCAGGTTGACCTTGGCCTCGGCGGCGATGAAGCGCTGCATGATGGCGTGACGGTTCATCTCGAGGGAGAAGAACAGCACGGGCAGCTTGGCGCGCAGCACGACGTGGGAGATGATGTTCTGCGCTAGCGCGGTCTTACCCTGCGAGGGACGCGCCGCGATGAGGATGAGGTCGGACTTCTGGAAGCCCGTCGTCATCTTGTCGAAGGCGGTGAGGCCCGTCGGGACGCCCGTGACGGCCTGCTTGCTGTGCACGGCCTTCTCGATCTGCTCGACGACCTCGTGGACGATGTCCTTGGCCTCGACGACGCCGGTGAGCGTCTGGCGCTCGGAGACCTTCAGGACGGAGGCCTGGGCCTCGTCGAGGAGCTGCTTGGGCTCCTTCTCCTGGGAGTAGCAGGCGGTGACCACGCCCGTGGCCGCGGCGATGAGGTCGCGGAGGATGGCCTTGTCCTTGACCATGCGCCCGTAGTACTCGACGTGGGCCGCGGTGGTGACCTTGTGGACGAGGTCCGCGAGGGCCTGGGCCCCGCCCACTTCCTCGAGCTGACCGCGCTGGCGCAGGGACTCGGAGACGGTGACCAGGTCCACGGCCTGGCCGCCGTTGAACAGGTCCGCGCAGGCCTTGAAGATGCGGCGGTGGGCCGGGACGTAGAAGTCCGACTCGTGGAGGGCGTCGAGGGCTTTCTCGGTCGCCTCGCGCTCGATGAGCATGGAGCCGAGGACGGCCATCTCGGCTTCCAGCGCCTGAGGCTGCTGTTTGGGGTCCTGTGCCACGGCGGACCCGGTGCTACTCGCGAGCGCTGACGGTGACCTTGATCTTGGCGGTGACTTCGGGCTGGAGCTTGAGGGACACCTCATGCTCTCCCGTGGTCTTGATGGCCATGTCGAGGTTGACGGAGTTCTTGGGCACGTCGTAGCCGGCGGCCTTGAGGCTCTTGAGCACGTCGGTCTTGCCGACGGAGCCGAACAGCTTGCCGGTGTCGGAGGCGGGCATCGCGAAGGTCAGGTTGACGCCCGCCAGCTTCTCGGCGAGCTCCTTGGCGGCCTTGACCTCGGTCGCGACGAGAGCGGCGCGCTTCTCCTTGCCCTTCTCCCAGTACTTCAGAGAGGCCTCGGACGCGAGCTCGGCGAGCTTGCGCGGCAGCAGGAAATTGCGGGCGTAGCCGGTCTTGACTTCCTTCACGTCGCCGGGGCGGCCGAGATTGTCGACAGTCGTCTTAAGAATGACCTTCATGATGCTACTCCTTGCAGATACGTTTTATCGGGCCGCATCATGATTTCCTTCATGACACGGAGCTCAGATGAGCTGTTAAATCGTGCGGTCAGTAAGAGACGTAGGGCAGCAGCGCGAGGTTGCGGGCGCGCTTGATGGCGCGGCCGAGCTGGCGCTGGTGACCGGCGCAGTTGCCCGTGATGCGGCTGGACAGGATCTTGCCGGTGTCGGTCGTGAACGTGCGCAGGACCTGGATCTGCTTGTAGTCGATGTCGCGAACCTTGTCGGCGCAGAAGCGGCAGACCTTGCGGCGCGCGGGGTAGGGCGCGCGGCGGCGGGCGGTATCGGGGCGGCGGGCGCCGGCGGAAGCGCCAGACGACGCGGGACGGGGGGCGGACTCGGACGACGGGGCCGCGACGGGCGCGGCGGTCTCTTCAGCGGCCATTAGAACGGGCCCTCCTCGATGTCGGCGCCCACGGCGGGCGCTTCCGACTCTCCGGCGCCGGCGGACGCG
>CAZTZW010000551.1:0-1924 GCA_964618085.1 uncultured Elusimicrobia bacterium | reverse complement strand
CTCGGGAAGGGGGAGAAGTGCACGGCCGAGGCGTCCATGGCCAAGTCCTTCGCCTCTCGCATCGCCAACAAGGCCTGCTTCGACGCGGTGCAGATCCACGGCGGCAACGGCTACGTGCGCGAGTTCCCGGTAGAACGCTATTACCGAGATGCCCGCGTCACCGAGATCTACGAGGGCACGACGGAGATCCAGTCCCTCATCGTCGCCCGCGAAGTCCTGGGCTGACTCGCGCGACTCTCCATCGCTTGAATGCCCTGGCGATTGCGCCGGCGCAGTCGCCATTACTTTTTAAGCATGAAAGCGTCACCTTGACGCCCCTTTGGCACCCTGTTACACTCGGAACAGGCCTGTGTCCAAACATATAAGGAAAGCGAACGACGAGGCGGCGCGCCGCATCCGACGCGGAGACTGGCCCGCGGCGGTGCGCGCCCTCGGTTCCGGACTGGACCTTCCCGTCGGCTTGGAGGTCTTCTTCCCGGGCGAAGACGGGCGACAGGACCTCGCCCACGCGCAAGACTTCGGCCTGCGCCGGCATCTCCCGGCGCTGAAGGCCGCTCGCCGCGCCGCGGCCCGCGCGGCTCTGCCCGCCCACGAGAAATCCTTGCTCCTGGCCTACCTCGACCTGTTCCTGGGCGAGTACGGCCGCGCGCGCCGCGTCGCGGCGCCTCTAGCGGCGGCCGAGCCCGGGAGCTATTGGCCCAACATGGTGCACGCCTTGTCCCTGTGGCTGTTGGGCGACAAGCTGCGCACGCGCGCTTTGCTGCCCGAGGCGTTGGCCGCCGCCGACAAGGTCGTCGCCGCCGACCCGCTCGGGCTGTACCCCTACGTCCTGCGCGGGGGGCTGCGCCGCGAGATCGAGGACGTGCCCGGCGCGCTCGCCGACGCCGAGCGCGCGTTGACCGCCGACCCGGACTTCGTCTGGTCGCGCATCGAGCGGCTGGAGCTCTTGGGCGGCGAGGGGCGCTACCGCGAGGCGCTGCGCGACGCCGACCTGCTCCTCGAGCGCTACCCGCGGCGAGCCTGGGCCTGGGCGCAGCGCGCGCGCCTGAAGGGCTTGAGCGGCCGCTACCGCGCGGCGCTGGCGGACTTCGAGAAGGCGCTCGCGCTCGACCCCGACAGCGGCGCGATGCGCGCGTGGCACGGGGAAACCTTGCGCCGTCTGGGCCGCTACGAGGAGGCCGAGGCGGGGCTCGACCGCGCCATCGCGCTCGACCCGGAGTTCCGGCTCTCGTATCAGTGGCGCGGGCGCATCCGCCTCCTGCTCGGCGACTACCGGGCGGCCATCAAGGACTTCGACAAGACCTTGAAGCTCGAGCCGCGCGAGCGCCTCGTCGGCGCGTGGCGCGGCGAGGCCTGGTGGAAGAGCGGCCGCCACCGGCGCGCGGCCGAGGATTTCGAGGAGATGCTGCCCGCGGAGCCGGGCAAGCTGTGGAACGCGCGCCTGACCCGGTCCCAGACCCAGGAGAGCTTCTACATGCTCGACGCGGTCGGCGGCCGCCGCCGCGAGGCGTTCCTCGCCGACGTGGACGCCGGCGCGCGCGCGGAGGCCTCCTGCGCCTGGGCGCGCGCCTTCCGCGGGCGCTGCCTGGTCGGCGAGGGGCGGCTGACCGAGGCGCTGGCCGAGCTCGACGCCGCCCTGCGCCTGCAGCCGCGCCTGGCCTACGCCTGGTCGTGGCGGGGGGAAGCCCTGCGCCGCCGCGGCCGCAAGGCCGAGGCCCTCGCCTCGCTCGACAAGGCGGCGACCTGGGGACGCGGCGCGACGGGGCGCTGGGCGTGGGCGCGCCTGGGCCAGGTCCTCTCGGGCCTCGGCCGCGACGCCGAGGCCGTGCTCGCTCTGGAGAAGGCGCTGACGCCGGGCGACCAGCGCTTCGCGGCCGCCTGGGTCTGGAAGGCCGAGTCGCTGCGCCGCCTGGGCCGCGGCGAG
>CAZTZW010000550.1:1021-1926 GCA_964618085.1 uncultured Elusimicrobia bacterium | reverse complement strand
AACATCCCGCACAAGTCGAAGAAGGCCAAGGAGGCCGGCTTCGACTCGCCCGCCCACAAGCTCGACTGGGACAAGGTCGTGCGCTGGAAGGACCAGATGATCGGCGGCTTCGTGAAGAACATCGGCGTCCTCGTGAAGGGGAACAAGGGCGACCATCTCGCCGGCTCCGCGGTGCTCACCTCGGCGCACACCGCCGTCGTCGAGAAGCAGGGCGGCGGCACCGAGACCGTCGAGTTCGAGCACGCCATCGTGGCGACGGGCTCCGAGCCCATCGCCATCCCCGGCTTCGCCATCGACGGCGTCAACGTCCTGACCTCGAAGGAGTGCCTCGACCTCAAGAAGGCCCCCGAGGGCCTCGTCGTCATCGGCGGCGGCGTCATCGGCCTCGAGATCGGCACCTTCTTCGCCAAGCTCGGCACCAAGGTCACCGTCGTCGAGTTCACCGACGCCCTCCTGCCCGTCATCGAGCGCGACATGGTCCGTCCCGTCGACCGCAGCCTCGCCAAGCTCGGCGTCGACGTCCTACTCTCCTCCAAGGCCAAGTCCTGGGCCAAGAAGGGCAAGCGACTCGAGGTCGTCGCGGAGACCCCCGAAGGCGACAAGAAGATCGCCTGCGACAAGATCCTCCTCGCCGTCGGCCGCGTCCCGCGCTCCAAGGGCCTCGGCCTCGAGAAGATCGGCGTCGAGCTCGATAAGCGCGGGCACATCGTCGTCGACAGCGAGTCGCTGTCCTCGGTGGGGAACATCTACGCCATCGGCGACGTCGTGGGCCAGCCCTACCTCGCCCACAAAGCCAGCCGCGAGGGCATCCTCGCCGCCCAGTCCATCGCGGGCAAGGCGCTGGAGCCGCGCGGCCACGTGCCGTGGGCCGTGTTCACCGACCCCGAGATCTCCTGGGTGGGCAT
>CAZTZW010000550.1:0-1011 GCA_964618085.1 uncultured Elusimicrobia bacterium | reverse complement strand
GGAAGTTCCCGTTCGCCGCCTCCGGCCGCGCCATGGCCGTGCGCGAGACCGAGGGCTTCTGCAAGGTCGTCGCCGAGAAGGGCACCGGCCGCATCCTGGGCGCGGGCTTCGTCGGCCCCAACGCCTCCGACCTCATCGGCGAGGCCTGCCTCGCGGTGTCCTTGGGCGCCACCTTGACCCAGGTCGCCGCGACCATCCACCCGCACCCGACCCTCAACGAGGCCTTCGCCGAGGCCTGCGAGGC
Source organism: uncultured Elusimicrobia bacterium (assembly GCA_964618085.1). Lineage (GTDB taxonomy): Bacteria > Elusimicrobiota > Elusimicrobia > UBA1565 > UBA9628 > GWA2-66-18. The sequence goes on along the minus strand of CAZTZW010000550.1, from coordinate 767 downwards.
CGCGCTGGGTCATCCCATCCACACGCTGGCCGTGAAGCGAGAGGCCCCTGTCTTCGCCTGAGCCCATGCTGGTAAGAGACCTCGGTCTCAAAGAGTACGTCGAGGTCTGGGACCTCCAGAAACGGCTCGTCTACGAGCGCGGCGAGGGCGCCGCGCCGGACACGGTCCTGCTGTGCCAACACCATCCGGTCTACACGATAGGACGGTCAAGCAGACAACCCGTCCCTAAAGACCTTCCGTTCCCGGTGCATGCCATCGAGCGCGGGGGGGACCTCACCTGGCACGGCCCGGGACAGCTCGTCGGCTATCCCATCCTGGACCTGCGCGAGCTGGACCTGACCCCGACGTCCTACCTGCGCGCGCTGGAAGCCGTGCTGGCCGAGACCTTGCGCCCCTTCGGCGTGGAGGCCGCGCCCGTGAAGGGCCTCACCGGCCTCTGGGTGGGCCGCAAGAAGCTGGTCTCCATCGGCGTCGCCGTCAGCGGCGGCGTCTCCTACCACGGCTTCGCGATCAACATGAACAACAGCCTTGCGGCCTTCGGCCGCATACATCCCTGCAAGCTCGAGTCCGACGTCATGACGACCATGGCCGCCCTGACCGGCGCCCCGCTCGACGAGCGCGAAGTGACCGAGGCCGTCGGGAAGTCGCTCATCCACTATCTATCCTACGGCGCGCGAGCGCCGAAGACAGAGGTCCCCCTGTGAGAACCGCCTTGATCTCCATCCTCCTCGCCGCGCCCGCCGCCGCCCAGCCCGCTTTGCCCGGCT
>CAZTZW010000549.1:0-1927 GCA_964618085.1 uncultured Elusimicrobia bacterium | reverse complement strand
GGGGCCGCGCTCGGGGCGGACCTCGCCGACGGAGAAGGCGGGGAAGTTGTAGTGGAGCATGAAGCGCTCCTTATATTCCCCCTCCAACTGGTCCATGATCTGCATGTCGCCCGGGGTGCCGAGCGTGGCGGAGCAGAACGCCTGAGTCTGACCGCGCTGGAACACCACCGAGCCGTGGAGGCGCCCGAAGGGCGTCATCGTGATCTCGATGGGGCGGATCTGCTCGAAGCCGCGCCCGTCGGGGCGCTGCTTCTCGTCGAGCGTGAGCGAGCGGCTCTCGGTGTAGAGGATGTCCTCGAGGACCTTGCCCACCCACTTCGCGCCGTCGGCGAACGCGGGGTCGGTCTTGCCCTTCTCCTCGATCTGGGCCTTGAGGCTGTCCTTGATCTCGTCGACCTTGGCGTCCAGGCCGTGCTTGTCGAGCTTGGAGCGCAGGGCCGCCTTGACGCCGGCGACCGCGCCCTTCATGACGAAGTCCACGATGGCGGCGGGCTTCTCGGTGGACGGGATGTCCCGCTTCTCCACCTTGCGCCCGGCGGCCTGGCTCTGCTTGACGAGCTCGAGCTGCATGGCGCAGAGCTTGTTGATCTCTTTCTGAGCCAAGTCCAAAGCCTCCGCGAAAACTTCCTCGGAGACTTCGTTGGCCGAACCCTCGACCATCAGGAGGGCGTCCTTCTTGCCGGCGACCACGAGCTCGAGCTCGGCGGTCTCGCGCTGCTCCCAGCTGGGGAAGAACACGAACTGGCCGTCGATGCGGCAGATGCGCACGCCGCCGACGGGCCCGTTCCACGGGATGTCGGAGAGCATGAGCGCGCAGGACGCGCCGGTGATGGCGAGGACGTCCGGGTCATGGAGCATGTCGCACGAGATGGCGATGCTCTGGAGCATCGTCTCGTAGCGCCAGCCCTCGGGGAACAGGGGCCGCAGCGGGCGGTCCACGAGGCGGGCCGTGAGGGTCTCTTTATCGCGGGGCCGGTTCTCGCGCTTGAAGAAGCCGCCGGGCACGCGGCCCGCGGCGTAGGTGCGCTCTCGGTAGTCCGAGGTCAGCGGCATGAAGCTGATGTCCTTCGGGCTCTGAGAGGCGGTCGCGGCGCAGAACACGATGGTCTCGCCGAGGTGAACGGTGACGGCGCCGCCGGCCTGCTTGGCCAGGGTGCCCGTCTGGAGGGAAAAGCTCTTGCCCCCCACAGTCTCCTGCAGGGTGATCTTCTGGGTGAAAGACATGGTTTATTTCCTCAGGTCCAGCGACTTCAGGATAGCGCCGTAGGCCGCAAGGTCCTTCTTCTTGAGGTAGGCGAGGAGGCGCCGGCGCTGGCCGACCATCTTGAGCAGGCCGCGCTGGGAGGAATAGTCCTTCTTGTTCGACTTCAAGTGACCGGAGAGGTCCTTGATGCGCTCGGTCAGGAGCGCGATCTGCACGGGGGTCGAGCCGGAGTCGCCGGTCCCCTTGCCGTGCTTCTTGATGGTTTCCGACTTGTTGTCTTTCGTTATCATGATTGAAGGGATTCTATGAAACTGGGACCCCACCGTCAAGGCGGGCTTAGGCGGGACGGCGGCGGGAGGCCAGGCCGGAGACGACGACGGCGGCCGTCGCGGTGAGTTCGCGCGGGTCGGGCGGCAGGCCCGCGCAGGCCGCGAAGCCGGCCTTCAGCGCTTGGGCGCGCAGGCGCGCGTCCTCCGGCACGAGGGCCAGGGCGCGGGAGGAGGCGGGCAGGCCCTTGAGCAGGGCGCAGGCGCCGTTGGCGGGGTCCACGAGGTCGGTGACGAGCAGTCCCGGCTTGACGCGGCGCAGTGCCACGGCGGCGCCCTTCTCATCGGTCACGGTCGCGCGCGCCCCCCTCCCACGCAGGGCGGCGGCGGCCAGGCGTCCGGCTCCGGCGTCCGCGCAGGCGACGAGGGCGTCGAGGCCGGCGAGGCTCGCGACGGC
>CAZTZW010000548.1:0-1934 GCA_964618085.1 uncultured Elusimicrobia bacterium | reverse complement strand
TCGGCTGGTTCGCCGGGTCCACCGGGATGGCGGCGTCGCGGCGGGCGCGGACGTAGCGCAGGTCGCGCTCGAGGCGGCGCTTGGTCTTGCGCCGTGACGGGTCGTCCTGCGCGCCTTCGTACCCCGCGAGCTCCGCCACCAGGCGCTCCTCCTCTTTCTGGAGGAGCTCGGCGCCGCGCGGCGTCACGTAGTTGGGGTGGGGGGAGAGCGGTCGTTCGGAGGGGTCCTCCGGGAGCTCGGGGCCGTCCTCCTTGGTGAAGGCGCGGCTCACTGCTGCGCGATGCGGGCGACCGCTTCTTCGAGCGTCACGGGGTGCTCTTCCTGCGTGGCGATCGTGTGGAGGGAGAGGCGCTCCGCGCCCACGATGACGGCGAACTTGGCGCCCTTCTGGGCCGCGTACTTGAACTGCTTGGCCAGCTTCCCGGTCCCGGGGTAGACGTCCACGGTCAGTCCCTTGGCGCGCATGGCTTCGGCGACCTCGAGCGACTTGCCCCGCACGTCGTCGCCGGCGACGGCGACGACGGCGTCGGCGTGCCCGGCGGCCGCGGCGCCCTTCTCCTCGAGCACCAGCATGAGCCGCTCGAAGCCGATGGAGCCGCCCACGGCCGGCGTCTGAGGGCCGCCGAACTTCTCGGTCAGCCTGTCGTAGCGGCCGCCGCCGCCGATGGAGCCGCCGAATCCGGGATGGCGGAACTCGAAGACCGTGGTGGTGTAGTAGTCGAAGCCGCGCACGAGGAAGGGGTCGTGGCGCACGGCGGCGCGGCCGACGACGGCGTTGACCGCGTCGCGCACGGCGAGCAGGGCCGCCGAGGGCCGGCAGGCGCTCACGGCTTCGAACACCTTGGGACCGTTCGGGCCGAGCTCGGCCAGGACCTTCTCCTTCTCCACCTTGTCGAGCTTGTCGAGGGCGACGCAGGCCGCGCCGACGCCCTCTTCGGGCACGCCGGCGCCGCGCACGGCCTCGAGCAGCGCGTGACGGTCGTTGAGCACGACCTCCACGCCGGGCAGTCCGGCCGCTCCGAAGGCCTTGAGGATGGTCGAGATCACCTCGACCTCCGCGCCCCAGTTGTCGGTGCCGATGATGTCCACGTCGCACTGCGTGAACTCGCGGTAGCGGCCCTTCTGCGCGCGCTCCGCGCGCCAGACGGGGCCGATGTGGAAGGCCTTGAACGGGTGCGGCAAGGTCGAGCCGTACTTCGAGAAGTAGCGCGCCAGCGGCAGGGTCAGGTCGAAGCGCAGGCCGGCGTCGGCCAGGTCTTCCTGCCCGGCCTTGGCGCGGTCCAGGGCTTCGCCGCGCTTGAGCAGCTTGAAGATGAGCTTCTCGTTCTCGCCGCCCCCCTTGCCGAGCAGGACCTTGAGGTCCTCGACGGCCGAGGTGGCGACGGGCTGGAAGCCGTGCTCGCGGTACACGCGCGAGACCGCCTCGATCGCGCGCCGGCGGCCGTCGGCCTGCTCGGGCGTGAAATCGCGGAAGCCCGACGGCGGCGTCGTGGGGATGGGACCGCTGCTCATGCCGGTAGGTTAGCAAAAAGATACCATGGCCCTTATGTTGAAGGTCGTCTGCGGCCCGTTCTCCGCCCTCGAGGAGGCCTTCGCGGCGCGCGTCGCGGAGCTCCGGCCCGGCCCCGGCGGCGCGCCCTTGCTCGTGGTGGCGCCGTCTCGCCGCCTGGCCGACCGGTTGGAGCGCCTGCTCGTCGTCGAGAAGGGGCTCGCCTTGGCGGGCGTCCATTTCCACACCTTCCACAGCCTGGCCGCGGCCGTGCTCGAGGACGAGGAGCTGCCGGGCGACCTGGTCGCCGACGCGGACTTCCACGACGCGCTCATCGACCGCCTACTCGACGACGCGCCGCAGTTCGCGGGCGCGCGCGACGTGCGGCCGGCCGCGCTGGCGGCCGCCGCGCGCTCGAGCCTGCGCGACCTCGTCGACGGCGGCG
>CAZTZW010000547.1:0-1942 GCA_964618085.1 uncultured Elusimicrobia bacterium | reverse complement strand
GGCAGGGGCTCGTGATGACCGGGCTCTACGTCTTCGCCGTGCTCTCCGCGCTGAGCCTGGCCCTGGTCCTCAAGCAGACCCGGCTCAACGAGAAGGACCCCCTGCCCGCGACCTTGCTGCCGCCCTACCGCCTCCCCCAGCCGCAGGAGCTCGCGCGCTACGTCTGGACGCGCTGCTGGCACTTCCTGGCGCGCGCGGGCCGCGTCATCTTCGTGGTGAGCATCGCGCTGTGGCTTCTGGCCGCCTTCCCCCGCCGAGCGGCGGTCCCCGGCGAGACCGACGGAGCCGCCTCCGCCGCCCAGGTGGAACAGAGCGTGCTCGGCCGCACGGGCCGCTTCATCGAGCCGGTGTTCCGGCCGCTCGGCTGGGACTGGCGTGTCTCGGTCGCCGCGCTCTCGGCACTGGCCGCCCGCGAGGTGTTCGTGGGCACCCTCGGGACCTTGTACGCGCTCGGCGGCGAGGGCGAGCCCGGCGGGCTGGCCGCCGCGCTGCGCGAGGCCCGCGAGCCCGACGGACGCCCGCGCTACACCTTGGCGACGGCCGCGGGGCTGCTGCTGTTCTTCGCCGTGGCCCTGCAGTGCCTGTCCACCGTCGCGACGGTGCGCCGCGAGCTCGGGAGCTGGAAGTGGGCCCTCGGCCAGTTCGCCGCGCTGTTCATCCTGGCCTACGGTCTGTCCTTCACCGCTTACAACGGCCTGCGCGCGCTAGGCTACTGACGCCCGAGAGCCGCTTCGAGCGCCGCGCCGTCCATCACCGCCAGCGGCCTCGGCAGGACGCGCCGGCGAGGGTCGAGCACCGTCACGCGCCCGAGCTTGCCCAGAGCCCCCGGGGCGAGGATGGCGGGATAGCCGGGGTGCCCGGCCCAGTACGTCAGCCGGTGCTCGCCCGGCGGCAGGTAGTGGGTGAGCTCGGGCAGGTAGTAATAGCGCAGGGGAAGGTAGTAATAGGGCTCGAGGTGCACCACGACGCCGCCGGAGCCCGCCGCAGCGCGCACCGCCTTGGAGACCTCTCCTAGGCGCGGGTCCACGAACCGCGCCGAGACCAGGTAGGTCAGCGCGCCGGCCGCGACGAGCGACGCCAGCGCCGGGCGCAGGACGCGCGCGACGGAGGGGCCCCAGCCGTGCGCCGCCTCCGACAAGGCGATGTAGAAGAAGGGCGAGCACGCGGCCAGATAGCGCGTCTGAAGGACGGCGCGGCCGAGCGCCAGTTCGATGAGCAGAGCGGCCAGCACGGGGCCCCCGCACAGCAGCAGGCACAGGCGGTGCTCCGCGCAACGCAGCAGCGACGCCGAACGCGCGGCCAGCAGGAGGAAGGCCGCCGCGCCGACGACGCTGAGGGTCGGCCCGAGCGCGAGTCCGAGGAAGGCGGGGTCGAACAGCCACGTCCCCATCGTCTCCAGGAGGCGACCCGCGGTCCCGGAGGACTCCAGGACGCTGACGCCCTTCCAGACCTCGAGCTGGCGCAGGAAGCTCGGCGCCCAGGGGAGCCAGGCCGCGGACGCGGCGGCCGCCGCCGCCAGCCAGGCCCGCCGCGCGGGAGAGAAGCAGGCATGCGCGCCGTGCGCGGCCAGCACGAGGGCGAAGAAGTTGTGGGTGTAGAGGCCGGCGGCCGTGAGGAGAGCGTAGCGGACCGCCGTCGCGCGGCCGGGCTTCTCCAACAGGTCGAGCAGGAGCAGGGCGTGCGCGAGCGCCAGGAGCAGGAACAGCGCGTAGCAGCGCCCGTCCTGCGACAGGTGGATCCAGAACGAGGAGCCGGCGCCCAGCACGGCGGGCGTGAGCCAGCGCTCTCCCGCCAGGCGGCGGCATAGGGAGACGTACAGCGGCAGGCTGAGGACGCCGCACGTCCAGGAGAAGGCGCGGGCGGCGAACAACGGATCGGCGAAGCCGGCGGACCAGGCCTTGAGCAGGAGCGGGTGCAGCGGCGGGGTGGCCTCCATCAGCGC
>CAZTZW010000546.1:0-1948 GCA_964618085.1 uncultured Elusimicrobia bacterium | reverse complement strand
GCTTCCGCCGACATCGTGGCCCGGGAGCTGCCGCTGGCCTGCGCGGAGGACGGCGCGGTCGTGCGCGGGGCGGCCGACCTGGTCCTGCGCGAGGACGGACGCCTCGTGGTCGTGGACTTCAAGAGCGAGGCGGTCAAGGACGCCGCGGACGCCGCCCGGGCCCGGGCGCGACACGAGCCGCAGGGCCGCGTCTACTGCGAGGCGCTGGCGAAGGCCTGGGGCCGGGCCGCCGAGTTCCGCGTCCTGTTCCTGAGGCGGCCCGAGCTGTGAGCGCCCCGCGCCTGCGCGTCGTGCTCGTCGCGCCCGAGAACCCGCTCAACGTCGGCTTCGTCGCGCGCGCGATGAAGGCCTTCGGCGCCGACGAGCTCTATATCGCCGGCTCCTCCTGGACGAGCGCGCCGGGCAAGGCGCGCGTGACCGGCGCCGCGGCGGAGGACCTCTTGGACGCCGCGCGCTTCGTCCCGTCGCTGGAGGACGCCCTGCGCGGCTGCGCGACGGCCGCGGCCTTCAGCCGGCGTCCCTCGGCGTCGCGCCGCCGCGAGTGGGTCCTGCCCGCCGCGCCCGCGCTCTCGGGCCGGGTCGCTCTGGTGTTCGGGCGCGAATCGACCGGGCTGACCGCTCAGGAGTCCCTGCTGTGCCCGCACCTCGTGCGCATCCCGATGCTCGAGGGGCTCAGCCTCAACCTGGGCCAGGCCGTCTCGGTGGCGCTGTACGCGCTGACGGCCCGGCCGCCCGCGCCGGCGAAGGCCGGGCGCGCGCCGGCGGGGCTGGACCGTCACGCCGACCTGTGGGCCTTCCTCGGGCCCAAGCTCGCGGAGGCGCCTCGCTTCACCGCGGGACGCCTGGCCCGCATCCGCCAGCTGTTCTACCGGCTCGACCTCGACGACGAGGAGTTCGGCCTCCTCTTCGGAGTGATGAGCGAGCTGGCGCGGCCGGCGGCGGAGCGCCGCGAGGCGCGCCGCCGCCGGCCCTGAACCGCCTTTAGGGCTTCTTGACCGTGACGGGCACGCCGCCGTTGGCGAGCAGGTCGATCAGCGAGTCGGTGGTGACGCTCGCGTCGACGTCGTACTCCAGCAGGATGCGGTGGCGCAGGACGCGGCGCGCGACCTTCTGGACGTCCTCGATCTCGACGTAGTGGCGGTGGTTGACGAAGGCCAGGGCCTGCGCGGCGCGCGCGAGCCACTCCGCCGCGCGCGGCGAGGCGCCCTGACGCACGGCCTTCTTGACGGCGGCCACGGGCGACTTATCCTTGTGCGTGGCCTCGACCAGGCGGCCGATGTAGTCGGTGACCTCTTCGGAGACCTTGATCTTGCGCACCAGCGCGCGGGCCTCGAGGAGCTGGTCCCTGGTGAGCACCTCCTGCACCGCGGGCTCGTCGCCTTCCTCGAGCTTCAGGCGCACGATGCGCGAGAGCTCTTCCGCGCTCGGGTTGGGCACGTCGACCTTGAACATGAAGCGGTCGTACTGGGCCTTGGGGAGCGGGTAGACGCCGTCCTCCTCGATGGGGTTCTGCGTCGCGACCACGAAGAACAGGCGCGAGAGCGGGTGACGCTCGCCCGCGACGGTGACGGCCTTCTCCTCCATGCCCTGGAGCATGCCGGACTGGGTCTGGCCCTTGGCGCGGTTGATCTCGTCGGCCAAGAGCATGTCCACGAAGATGGGGCCGCGGACGAAGCGCCACTCGCCGGTCTTCTGGTCCTTCTCCATCTGGCCGGTGATCTCGGCGGGCATCAGGTCGCGGGTGAACTGGATGCGTCCCGAGGTGAGGCCGAGCATGGCCGCGACCGTCTTCACGGCGCGGGTCTTGGCGACGCCGGGCACGCCCTCGAGCAGGATGTTGCCGCCGGAGAGCACGCCCAGCAGGAGCGACTCGCGCAGGTCGGTCTGGCCGATGATGGCCCCGGCGAACTGCTCGCGGAACTTGTCGACGAAGGCGCTGCGCTCCTTC
>CAZTZW010000545.1:0-1949 GCA_964618085.1 uncultured Elusimicrobia bacterium | reverse complement strand
CGCGGGACTCCTCCTGGTGGCGCGCCCAGGATCCGCGGCGCCGACGCCTCACGCGGCGGCGCCGGCGTCGGCGGCCGCTCCGGCGCAGGAGGCGCCGCGCGACTTCCTGGAGCGCATCCTCAACGGCGTCGCCGACCCCATCTTCGTCAAGGACCGCGACCACCGGTTCATCTTCCTCAACGACGCGTGCTGCGCGCTCATCGGCCGGCCGCGCGCGGAGCTGCTGGGCAAGTCGGACTACGACTTCTTCCCCAAGGAGCAGGCCGACGTGTTCTGGCGCCAGGACGAGTTCGTCTTCACCTCGGGTCGCGTGGACGCCAACGAGGAGACGCTCACCGACGCGCAGGGGCGAGTCCATGTCCTGGCCACCAAGAAGACGACCTGGACCGACCGCGAGGGCCGCAAGGTGCTCGTCGGCGTCATCCGGGACATCACCGAGCTGGTGACGACGGCCGACGAGCTCAAGAAGAGCCAGCTCCTGCTGCGCCACTCGCAGAAGATGGAGGCCGTCGGCCGGCTCGCGGGCGGCGTGGCCCACGACTTCAACAACCTGCTCACCGCCATCGTGGGCGGCGCCAACCTGCTCCTCGAGACGCTGCCTCCCGGCCATGAGGGCCGCGTGGACGCCGAGGAAGTGCGTCGGGCCGGGGAGCGGGCGGTCGCGCTGACGCGGCGCCTGCTCGCCTTCGCGCGTCCCGATCGCGGCGCGGCCCGCTCGGTGGAGCTGCGGGACCTGGTCGCGGACATGCGCCCGCTCCTGGAGCGGCTGCTGCCGGCTCACATCGAGCTGGAGACGTCTCTGTCCGAGGCGCCCGCTCCCGTGCGCCTGGACCCGGCGGAAGCCGAGCAGATCCTGCTCAACCTCGTCCTCAACGCCGGCGACGCCATGCCCCGGGGAGGCAAGGTCCTCGTCGCGCTGTCGGCGCAGCCCGGCTCGCCGGAGAAGGTCCTTCTGAGCGTCACCGACACCGGCGAGGGCATGGACGCGGCCACGGCGGCCAAGGCGTTCGACCCGTTCTTCACGACGAAGTCCGGCGGCACCGGGCTGGGCCTGGCGACGGTCCGCGACATCGCGCGCGCGACCGGGGGGGCCGTCGATGTGGAGACCGCTCCGGGCCGGGGCGCCTCGTTCCACGTGAGCTGGCCGCGCGCCGAGGCGGCCGCGCCGGGCGCCTCCGCGGGCGCCGCGCCTTCCCTGCGGCGCGCGCCCCGGCGGGCCAGCGTCCTCGTCGCGGAGGACGACGAGGTGGTGAGGCGCTTCGTGACGCGGTGCCTGGAGCGGGCGGGCTGCGACGTGGTGGCCGCGTCGGACGGCGCGGAAGCGCTGCGCCTCGGGGAGGCGCACGAAGGGGTCTTCGACATCCTCCTCATCGACGCGGTCCTGCCGCGCCTGAGCGGCGTCGAGCTCGCCTCGCGCCTGCGCCGGAGCCAGCCCACGGCCGCGGTGGTCTACATGTCGGGCTACCGTCCCGAAGAGGCGCTCGGCCGCGAGCCCGGGGCGACGCCCTTCCTCATGAAGCCTTTCAACGCGGCCGAGCTCTCCGAGCTCGTCGGCGCGCTCCTCTCGCGTTAGCGGGCGGCGGCGCGGCGGAGGCGGTCCATGACGGCGCGCCCCAGGCCGGAGTCGGGCACGGTCTCCACGGCCAGCCTCTTGAGACGGGACGACTCCGCGTCGCGCAGGGCGGCGAACAGCGCGCGGGCGTAGGTCCGCACGCCTCCGGAGACCTTCCGCCGGAACGGCAGACGCTTCCCGCTCCAAGCCGAACGATGGAGCAGGCCCGCGCCCGACGGCAGGCGGCCGGCGCGCACGTCGGCGGGAGAGACCAGGAGCACGAGGCAGGCGGGCGCGTAGTGCCGGTGCCTGGTGCCCGGGGCGGGCGGGGCGGAGCGTCCGGGGGCGCGGGCGGCGCGGCGCGCGACGCGGCCGAGCGCCTCGAGCGTGACCGTGC
>CAZTZW010000544.1:0-1964 GCA_964618085.1 uncultured Elusimicrobia bacterium | reverse complement strand
GCCCATGGAGACGACGCCGGGCTCGGCGCGTTGTACGCCTGGCGCGGCGCCGTGCGCCGCCGCCAAGGTCTCCTCGAGGACGCCGCCGCCGACTTCGAGCGGGCCGCGGTCCTGTGCCCGACGGCGCCCTGGACCCGCGCCTGGCGGGGGGAACTCCTGCTCGCGAGCGGCAAGGCCGCCGAGGCGCTGGTCGAGCTGACCGCCGCCGCCGCTCTGCTCCCGGGCGACGTCGACCTCGCCGTCTGGCGCGGCCGCGCGCTGTGCGAGCTGGGCCGCTGCGCCGACGCCCGCGTCGAGTTCGACCGCGCCCTCTCCACCGACCCTAAGCACGTCTGGGCCCTCATCGCCGCCGGGGCCTGCCGCGAGAAGTCGGGCGACCCGCGCGCGGCGGAAGCTTTCTTCATTCGCGCGAAGACCCTCGCTCCCGAGCTTTTCGCTCGATGAGCTTCGTCTTTACTAACGATAATCTTTGCTCTGGCGCAGTTACTAACGATAATGTTGCTGCGCCGGCGCAGTTGCTAACGATAATCATACTTCGCCGGCGAAGTGGATGATGTCGAAGCTTCGTTGATATAGGCCGGGCGCCTGACCCCGGCTGACAGCAAGGTTTTTACTGAACGGACGGTCGGTTAAAAACTCGCTCCAGCGCGAGTCCCTTCGGCGATAGCGCGGGATAGGCGAACGTAAGCTAGGTGTCTGACCCCTGGCTAATGACCCCTGGCTAACAGGGAGCGGCGTTGACTTATCAGAGGAAGGAGGCTAACCTTAAGGGCATGGCCAAGAAAGCCTCTCCGGCGAAGCGTCCCTGGCACGTGGGCGTGGACGACCGGGTGGAGTTGGTCGCGGTCTTGGAGGCGCTCACGGGGCGCAACCCCTGTCCGAAGGGGGAGGAGAGCGCCGACCTAGCGCTGGCCCGCAAGACCTTCGACGCCAAGCACGAGGCGGTGCGCCTCATGAAGGGGATGGACGAGAAGGCCTGGCGGCACCGCCACCCGTCGCTCATCATGCTCGATTTCGGCGCGGCGCCGCACTTCCCCATCGTGCGCCAGAAGGAGCATTATCTCAACGCCGGCAAGGACGACGCGGTGGCCCGCCTGCTCCCGGCGGCGCGCGACTTCGCGGCCCGGCCCGCCTTCGCCGAGTGGACGGCCGGGGTCGCCGCGCGCCACGCCAAGGCCATCGCGGCCATCGACGGCTGGGTCGAGGAGTCCGGCTATCTGGCGCCGCTCGAGGAGTATCTCGGCCTTCCGCTGCCGCACCGCTACCGTTTCGCGGTCTCGCCCCTGCTCCACGGCTCGACGCCCCACAACGTGCTGTACCGCCCCGAGCGTCCCGAGGACGAGGGCGTCTGCGAGATCCACTCCATCACGGGACACCGCTCGGTGGAGAAGGGGACGCCGACCTTCGAGTTCCGGGTCTCCGACTTCCGCAGCACGGCCTGGCACGAGGTGTGCCACACCGTCATCGACACGTGGACCTTGGAGCGGCGGGCGGGGCTGGAGCCTCTCTCGGGCCTTTACCGGCTCATGACGGGGCTGGCCAAACAGAAGTACGACGGGCCGCCCGGCTGGCTGCACATGATCGACGAGCACGTCATCCGCGCGGTGACGTGCCGGCTCATCTTCCGGGTGGAAGGCGAGGCTCCCGGCCGCAAGGCGCTGGATAAGGAGCGGGCCGACGGCTTCGCCCTCATCGGACCGGTGCACGAGATTCTCAAGGAATACGAGGCCTCGCGCGGGACCTATCCGACTTTGCGCGATTTCTACCCGCGGCTCGAGGATCTCCTGCGCCGCCTCCACGGCGGGCTCTCCGCCGCCCGTCCCGGAGCGCGGTGAACGAGAACGCGGGGGCATTGCTCCCCGCCGTCCGCTACGTGGCGTGGGCGGCCTTCCTCGTGCTGTGGGTCCGTCTGGCGTCGCGCGACTGGAAGGAGCAGAAGATCCTGCACCGCGACCTCATCATGG
>CAZTZW010000543.1:0-1968 GCA_964618085.1 uncultured Elusimicrobia bacterium | reverse complement strand
GTGCTCCTCCTCGACGAGATCGAGAAGGCCCACCCCGACGTGTGGCTGATGCTGCTCCAGATCACCGGAGACGGCCGCCTCACCGACGGCGAGGGCCGCACCGTGTCCTTCAAGAACACCATCATCCTGATGACCTCGAACCTCGGCATGTCCTTGGTCGACACCAAGCCCTTCGAGGCGGAATACAAAGTCCTCAAGACCGCGCTCGATTCAGCGCAGGACGGCCCCGCGCGCGAGATCGTGAAGGCGAAGATGAAGGAGCTCGCCGCGCGCCTGGGCGCCGCCACCAAGGCCCAGGCCAAGACCATCACCGAGGAGGCGTTCCGCGCCACGTACCCGCCGGAGTTCGCCGGCCGTCTCTCGGCCCCGCCCATCGTCTTCAACCGCATCGACCCGGACATGGCGCTGAAGATCGTCGACCTCAAGCTCGCGGAGCTGCGCGCCATCCTGGCGCACGCCGGGCACGAGTTCGAGTGGACGCCGGCGGCGACGGAGGCGCTCGTCCACGAAGGCTTCGACATCGTCCTCGGCGCGCGGCCCCTGGCCAACGCCATCGACCGCCTCATCACCCAGCCCTTGGCGAAGAAGATCCTCGAGTCCTACGCCTCGGGCGCGGCCGGCGCGCGCGCCATCAAGGTCGACGCCAAGAACGGCGGGCTGTCCCTGGACCTGTCTCCCATCACGCCGAAGGCCGCGAGCAAGGCGCACGTCGAGGGAGCCGTCCAGGAGCTGTTCTCCCGCGTGCTCGACGCGGCCCTGAAGGCCGCGTCGGCTTCCGCGACGCCCGAGCTCGCGCTCGAGACCGTGGACGCGTGGGCGCGGGGAGCCGCGGGCCTCCTGGTCCCCGCGGAGAAAGGTCCGGACGCGCCGTCCGCGAGAGCGTCCGCTCCCGCGGGGCTTTACGCCCCCGGCGCCGCGCCCATCGCGCCCGCGGCGATGACGAGCGCGACGGCCGAGCACAACGACCCCGCCCGCAAGGACCCGGCGTTCGCCGCGGCGCGCAAGGCCGCGGCGGGCTCCGAGACGTGGAACGACTTCCTCAAGGTCTTCGGCGACCAGGCCAAGCGCATGAGCCTGGAGAACGCGGAGCCCGTCGTGTTCGCTCACGGGCGCGGCGAGACGAGCGCGGTCGCGACGTTCACGCGCCGCGGCTCGATGGGCGCCAAGGAGAAGGCCCTGCTCCAGGCCCATTTCGGCGGGCCGGCTCCCGTCGACGCGGCGCAGGCCCGCGACAAGGCCGAAGCGCTCAACGTCATGGGTCAGGACGGACGCCGCCTGATGTTCGACCTCCACCGCGCGCTGGCCGCCGTCCCCGGCGCGCGCCTGGGCTGGTCCGAGGTCCCGGGGAGCGTGACGTACTGGCTCGAAATGCCCGTCGTCGCGGCGCCCGCCCCCGCGCCGGCGGCGCCCATCGTCGAGCCCGTCGCCTCCGCCCCGGTCCCCGCGCCCGCGCCTCCCGCCTCCGTGAACCCTCCCGCGGACGCTCCGGAGAGACTTGCGCCGCTCCCCGTGCCCACGCCCGTCGGCGTCGTCACGACCCCGCGCACGGCCGCGGGCGCCGTCAAGATAACGGCCGACGCCTCCGTGACGCCGCGGAAGCTCCACGTCGAGCTCGACGGCCAGGACTCCGACGCCCAGCTCCGCTGGTACCGCCTGGTCAGCCGCCTCAACCTGCCCTCCGGCTGGAGGCGCGTGACGCCCCAGAACGGCGTGTACGTGCTGGACGCTGCCTCTCCGCGCGCCGCCGCCCGCTTCGCGGAACGCCTGGCCGCCGAGGACGCCGTCCGCGCCGTCCGCGTCTCCCCCCAGAGCCGGCGGCTCGTGGGCGCCGCGCCGCCCGGAGCCCCGCCCGGCGCTCCTCCCGAGACGGCCCAGGCCGACGACGCGCGCCCCATCCTGAGCGCGGACTTCCGCCTCGCGACCGCGCACGAGAAGGTCTGGGGCGTGCCGCACGACTACATGGCCGGG
>CAZTZW010000542.1:0-1974 GCA_964618085.1 uncultured Elusimicrobia bacterium | reverse complement strand
CGCCATGATCGGCCTCCTGCTCTCCAACGACTACGTCCAGCTCTACTTGTTCTGGGAGCTGGTGGGCGTGGCCTCCTACCTGCTCGTCGGCTTCTGGTGGCACAAGGAGTCCGCGCGCAAGGCGGCGCTCAAGGCCTTCATGACCAACCGCGTGGGCGACCTGGGCTTCCTCGTCGCGGTCCTTCTCATCCTCGCGGTGTTCAAGACCTCGCGCCTGCAGCTGGTGTACATGCTCGCGGCGAGCAAGCCCCCGGAGCTGCTCACCCTCATCGCGTGCGCGCTGTTCTTCGCGGCCTGCGCCAAGTCCGCGCAGTGGCCGCTGTACTGGTGGCTGCCCGACGCGATGGAGGGCCCGACCCCGACCTCCGCCCTGATGCACGCGGCGACCATGGTGACGGCCGGCGTGTTCCTCCTCGTGCGCTCCTGGCCGCTCATCAGCACGGTGCACGGTCTGCCCGACCTCGTCGCCTGGGTCGGCGCGGGCACCGCGCTGGGCGCGGCCGTGCTCGCGGGCACCAAGCGCGACCTCAAGCAGGTCCTCGCCTACTCGACGGTCAGCCACCTCGGCCTTATGATGCTCGCGCTGGGTCTGGGCCAGGTGGGCGTCGCGGTGTTCCATCTCGTCGTCCACGGGTTCTTCAAGGCCGTCCTCTTCCTGTGCGCGGGCAACGTCGCCCACGCCCTCCATCAGTCCACCGCGAGCGTGGACCAGGTGGGCGGCCTGCGCAAGGCGATGCCGCTGACCTACGTCTGCTTCTGGGTCGCGGCGCTCTCGCTCTCCGGCGTCTGGCCCTTCGCGGGCTTCTTCAGCAAGGACGCCATCCTCGACGCGGCCTGGCACCACGGCGGCGCCATGGCCTGGGTCGGGATGGCCATCAGCGCGGGCTCGGCCTTCTACATCTTCCGGCTCCTGTTCCTCACCTTCCACGGCGACCGTCCCGAGCAGACCGGCCTCGCGTCCCACGCGCACGAGGCCGGCGCCGTCCTCATGGCGCCGGTGGCCCTCCTGTCCGTCGGCGCGTTCTGCGCGGGCTGGGCCGGGCCGGCGCTCGTGACGACGCTCTCTTCGGGCTGGACGCGCGTGCCGCAAGGCACGCCCGTCATGCCCGGCTCCATCGATCTGCCGCACCTCAACCTCACCGTCGCCGCGCTCGGCGGCGCCTTCGCCTTGTGCGGGGCCTTCGCCGCCTGGTGGCTGACGATGAAGGACGCCGGCTGGGATTGGCGCTGGCGCCGCGCGTCGCCGCGTCTCGACGCGTTCTTCGCCTCCGACTTCGGCTGGAAGGTCCTGTGCGACGGCGTCGTGCGCGGCGTTTCCCGGTCGGCCGGCTTCATCGGGACGACCCTCGACAAGAAGTGGTGGGACGGCCTCCTCGAGAGCGGAGACTCGCTGGCCCGCTTCGCCGGGAACGCCGTCGAGCGCGCGGCCGCGGGTCGCGTGAACGACTATCTCTGGTGGATGCTGGCCGGGACGGCCATATTGCTCGGGAGGTCCCTGCGGTGAGCGCGCTGACCTTGCTGTGGGTCCTGCCGGCCGTCGGCGCCGTCGCGTGCGCGCTGGGCGGGCTCGCCGGCCGCCGGACCTCTCGCGGCCTGGCGCTGCTCGCGGCGACCGCGCATCTCATCCTGGCCGGTTCCGTGTTCCGGCTCCTCGCCGCCGGCGGCAGCGCCGCCTTGTCCGGGCCGACCTGGGCCTACGGCATCTCCTACTCGATGGCGGCCGACGCCTTGTCGGCCTCGCTCATCCTGCTCACCGCGTTCCTCACCTGGGTGTGCGTGCTCGCGTCCTGGGAGCTCGAGGTCGGGGCCGGCTACTGGACCAGCTTCATGGCGCTGTCCTCGGCCTTGTGCGGCGTGTTCCTGGCGCGCGACCTGTTCTTCTTCTACGTCTTCTGGGAGGCGACCCTCATCCCGATGTTCTTCATCATCGGCCTGTGGGGCTCGGAGAACCGCCGCAAGGCCGCGGTGAAGTTC
>CAZTZW010000541.1:0-2009 GCA_964618085.1 uncultured Elusimicrobia bacterium | reverse complement strand
CCAGCGGGAATACGTGCCGGCCCTGGCGCGGGCGGCGGCGGCGGTCGGCGTCGACGGCGTCTTCTTCGAGACGCATCCCACCCCCGACAAGGCGATGTCGGACGGCCCGAACTCGCTCTACCTCGCCGACGTGCCCGCCTTCTTGCGCGACGTGACCCGCGTCGACGCCCTCGTCAAGGAATGACCATGGCCCAGGACCAAGCGCCGCTCGACCCCAGACAGCAGAAGAAGCTCTCCAAGAAGGCCGCCCAGGCCCAGCAGATCCAGGAGGAGCTCAGCCCGCCCTGGTTCCCCGACGCGCGCTGGCACCTGAAGACCCTGGGGATCATCTACGCCCTGCTCGTCGTCGTCTACTTCGGCGTCAGCGCCCTGCTCAGCCGCCTCCCGAAGCCCTATCAGCTGCGCGCCATCCCTCCCGAGATGACGCCCTGGCTGGCTCCGAAGGACCAGCGCCATCTCTCCGACGAGCAGCTGCGCGCGCCCGAGTCGCCGACCTTGCCGCCCCAGCCCGTCGAGCGACAGGCGCCCTCCTCCAAGAAGAAGTGAGGCGCCTCCTCCTCGCCGTCGCGCTGCTGCCGGCCGCCGCCTGCGGTCCCAAGCGCGCCGCGCCCGCCGAGGAGAGGACGCAGACCCTGGAAGGCCTGGTGCTGCGCCAGTCGGAGTCCGGACGCCCCTCCTGGACCCTCAAGGCCCGCCTGGCGGTCCTGCGCGAGGATGAGAAGAAAGCGCTGCTCACCGAGCCGTCCATGGAGTTCCTGCGCGGCGGCAAGGTCGTCTCCCGCGTCACCGCCCTGGAGGGCGAGGTCGGCACCGAGACGCGCGACGTGCGCCTCTCCCGCTCGGTAGCCCTCGACTCCCTCGACGACAAGTCCCGTCTCACGACCGACGAGCTGACCTACTCCTCGGAGCGCAAGAAGTTCCGGACCGACCGCGACGTCCTCGTGATGCGCCCCGAGGGAACCTTGCGCGGGCGCGGCCTCGAGGCGACGCCCGACCTCTCCGAGATCCGCGTCTTCAACCAGCGCACCGACATCAAGGAGCGCCCGCGGTGACGTCCTTGCTCCTCGTCCTGGCGCTGTCCCCCGCCGCCGACGCCGCGACGACGGCCGCCGGCGTCGTGCGCAGCCGCGAGTGGGTCGTGCGCCGCGGCGAGAAGCGCGAGGAGGAGTTCATCGGCGACGTCCGCTACGAGTCCGCCGGCTCCAAGCTCACGGCCGACTGGGCGCTGTACCAGCACGCGACCAAGGCATGGAAGGCGCGGGGCAACATCGTCGTCGTCCGCCGCCTCGAGGACGGCACCGTGCTCGAGGCCCGCGGCGAGAAGGCCTCCTTCGCCGAGGATGGACGGGGCGGCGTGCTCGAGCCCGCGCCCGGCGGACGCGTCCACTTCCGCCGCCAGCCGCCGGACGGCACCGCGCCCGACCTCGGCGAGGGAGACCGCCTCACCTGGACCGACACGGACGCCGCAGTCCTCTCGGGCTCGGCGCGCGTCAGCGGCCCCCGCGCCGACGGCTGGGCCGACACCGCGACCTGGGACCGCGCCACGGGCGCCATCACGCTCGCGGGCGGCCGGCCCGTCCTGCGCAAGAAGGAGGGCGACTGGTCCTTGGCCATCAAGGCCGACCAGGTCGCCGCGACCGAAGCGCCGCGCCGCATCGAGGCCGACGGCAAGGTGCGCGGCTGGCTGCAGTTCAAGGACGAGGAAAAGCTCAAGAGGCTGGCCCGATGAAGCTCGAAGCCAAGGACATCCACAAGAGCTACGGCGAGCGCATGGTCGTCAAAGGGCTCTCGCTGACCGTCAACTCCGGCGAGGTCGTCGGCCTGCTGGGCCCCAACGGCGCGGGCAAGACGACCACTTTCTACAGCCTGGCCGGCTTCATCCGCCCCGAGGAGGGCGCCATCCTCATCGACGGCGCCGACGTCACCGCCGAGCCCATGTACGCGCGCGCGCGCCTGGGCGTGGGCTACCTCGCCCAGGAGCCCACCGTCTTCAAGGGGCTGACCGTCGA
>CAZTZW010000540.1:0-2021 GCA_964618085.1 uncultured Elusimicrobia bacterium | reverse complement strand
GGCGCGGTCGACAAGCTCCTCAAGAAGCTCAACTGGTCCAAGGACTCGGTCGACCTCTTCGAGGTCAACGAGGCCTTCGCCGTGGTCACCCTCGCGGTCGCCAAGCTCTCCGGCCTGCCGCTGGAGAAGGTCAACGTGCACGGCGGCGCGGTGGCGCTGGGCCACCCGCTCGGCGCCTCCGGCGCGCGAATCCTGGTCACCCTGCTCAACGCCCTGAAGATCCGCGGCGGCAAGCGCGGCGTGGCCGGCATCTGCCTGGGCGGCGGCGAGGCCGTCGCGGTCGCCGTCGAGCGTGTTTAAGCTCGGCCGCACGCCGCGCCTGGAGGACGTCGCCGCCGTCGCGGCGGGGAGGAGCGCGTCTTTGCCGTCCTCGGCCGCCCGCAAGGTCGCCGCGTCGCGACGCACCCTGGAGCGCATCCTCGCTTCCGGCAAGGCCGTCTACGGCGTCAACACCGGCTTCGGCGAGCTGGCCTCGACCCGCATCTCGCCCCAGCGCCTGGCGACGGTCCAGCGCAACCTGGTCCTGTCCCACGCCTGCGGCATCGGCGAGCCGCTGTCGGCGGACGAAGCCCGCGCCATCCTGTTCCTGCGCCTGAACGAACTGTCCCGCGGCTGCTCCGGGGTCCGTCCGTCCCTGGTCCGCCATCTGGCGAAGATGCTGAACGCCGGCATCACGCCGCTGATCCCTTCCAGAGGTTCCGTCGGCGCTTCCGGAGACCTGGCGCCGCAGGCCCACATGGCCTTAGCCGTCATCGGCGAAGGCGACGTGCTGTTCCGAGGCCGCCGTATGCCTTCCGTCCTCGCCTTGAAAAAAGCCGGTCTGAAACCGTTCATCTTGGCTGAAAAAGAGGGCCTCGCTCTCCTCAATGGTACGCAGGCGATGCAGTCCGTCGGCGGCCTGTCGTTGTTAAAAGCCCGCCGTGTCTATCAAGCCACTCAATTGGCTTGCGCCATGTCGTTGGACGCGCTGACCGGCACGCCCGCTCCTTACGACGAGGCCGTCCACCGTCTCAAGCCGCACCCCGGCCAACTCTCCTCGGCCCGCGGCCTGCGCAAGCTTCTGGCCGGCTCTGAGATCCGCCGTTCCCACATCGTCGGCGACCCGCGCGTCCAGGATTCCTACTCGCTGCGCTGCGCCCCGCAGGTCCACGGCGCCGTGCTCGACCGTCTCGCCGAAGCGGAGCGCGTCGTCGGCGTCGAGCTCGGTTCGGTCACCGACAACCCGCTCGTCGTCGATGGGCGCGTTCTTTCAGGGGGCAATTTCCACGGCCAGGCCCTGTCTTTCGCCTTCGACGCCGCCGCCGGCGCGCTGACCGCGCTGGCGAACATCTCGGAGCGCCGGACCTTCCAAGTCACCGCCGGCATCGCCCCGCGCCTGAAGCCCTTCCTGTCCCGCGACCCGGGCGTGGAGTCGGGCTATATGATCGCGCAGTACGCCGCGGCGGCCCTGGCCTCCGAGAACAAGGCGCTGGCGCACCCGGCCTCGGCCGACTCGGTGCCGACCTCGGCGAACAAAGAGGATTTCGTCAGCATGGGCATGTGGTCCGCCCTCAAGCTCAAGCAGGTCGTCTGGAACGCCGCCCAGGTCGCCGCCATCGAGCTCGTCTGCGCGGCCCAGGCGCTCGACTTCCACCGGCCGCTGAAGTCCGGCAAGGGCGTGGAGGCCGGCCTCGCCGTGCTGCGCTCCAAGGTGAAGCCGACCAAGACCGACGAGGTGCTGTCCGGCCGCCTGGAAGCGGCCCGCGAGCTCATCCTCTCCGGCGCCTTCGACGAGGTCCTCGCCTAGCATGGCCCGCGTCATCCGCGCCGCGCGCGGAAGCAAGCTGAGCTGCAAGGGCTGGCAGCAGGAAGCCGCCCTGCGCATGCTCATGAACAACCTCGACCCCGAGGTGGCCGAGCGCCCGCAGGACCTGGTCGTCTACGGCGGGCGCGGCAAAGCCGCCCGGGACTGGCCCTCTTTCGACGGCATCGTGCGCTCTTTGCGCGGCCTCAAGGACGATGAGACCCTGCTCGTCCAGTCC
>CAZTZW010000539.1:1781-2033 GCA_964618085.1 uncultured Elusimicrobia bacterium | reverse complement strand
GCCGCCGGGGCGCCGCTCGCCGCGGGCGGGTGCGCGCCGTCGGCGAACACCTCGATGTCGATGGGCTCGGAGGACGCCGTCTGGCCGTTGGACTCGACGGTGATGGCGGGGATGCGCGCCTTGCCGGGCTTGCGCGGCGCGAGCACGTAGGTGTAGACCACCTGGCTCGACATGCGCCCGTTGATGAAGGAGAAGCTCTGGTTGGTGCCGGATTCGTAGGCCTCGAAGGCCTCGAGCGCGGGCAGCTTCGGC
>CAZTZW010000539.1:0-1771 GCA_964618085.1 uncultured Elusimicrobia bacterium | reverse complement strand
CTCTATAGCGACAAGGCAGACGCCTCGGCGGGGGGCAGCTTCGGCTTGGGCAAGGACGCCTGCGGTCCCGCCACGGTCACCGCGAGGACGATCTGCTCGCGCATCTCGGCCGTGACCTTGTTGACCTCCGCGCTGACGGCGAGCGCGTTCGCCTGAGCGGCCATGAGGAGCGGCAGCAGCGCGAGGAGGAGCCTCACCAGTCCTCCTTCCCGGCGTGCTTGGAGTTCGAGCCCTGCGGCTTGGGCGCGGCGGCCTTCTGCGCGGCCTTCTCGCGCTCGGCGACGGCGCGCATGACCTGCTCGGTCTGGTCCTTGGTCAGGGCGTCCTGCGGGCGCGGGTTCGACGGCTTCCTGCGCTCGTCGCCGCGCTGGGGGTCCTTCTTGTCGTCGTCCTTCTTCTTATCGTCCTGCTTCGGGTCCTTCTTCGGGGGCGGCTGGCGCATCCGCTTGAGCGCCACCACGAGGTTGTGGCGCGCGTCCGCGTCGTTCGGGTCGAGGGCGAGGGCCGCGCGGTAGGCCTGCGCCGCGCTCTGGTAGTCGCCGGCGCGGTAGCGCGCGCCGCCGAGGTTGTACAGCGCGCTCGCGCGCGCGGCGGGCGGCAGGTCGGCGCGCGCCGCCACGGAGGCCCAGGCCTCGGACGCGTCGTCCTGGCGGTCGAGGCGGTAAAGCGCCGCGCCCGCGTTATAGATGGGGCGCGCGTCCTTCGGGCGCTTGCCCGCGGCCGCGCCGTAGCGCTCGAGCGCCTCCTCGTAGCGCTCCTTCTCGAAGAGGCGGTTCCCCGCGCGCAGTTCCCCCTCCGCCGTGGCGGCGCTCGCGGCGGGCGCGGCGAAGAGCGACGCCAGGACGAGCGCGACGGGCACGCGGGCGGCGTCGGGACGCGGCGTACGGGAGACGAGCGGCACGAGCAGCTCCGCGAGCAGGAGGAGGAAAGCCGCGCCCAGCGGCCAGGACGCGCGGTCCTTCCAGCGGTTGGCGCTGCCGGAGAGGCCCTTGGCCGCGGAGCCGGCCTGCACGCGCGCGACGATGTCGGCGATCTCCTCCTCGCCCGGGCTGGAGCGGTAGTAGGCGCCGCCCGAGGCCTCGGCGGCCTCCGCGAGGGCCTTCTCCCCCAGGCGGGTGACCACGGTCGCGCCCTTGGCGTCCTTCTTGTACTCGCCGGGGCCGCCGGTCGGGATGGGCTCGCCCTCGGGCGTGCCCACGCCGACGGCGTACACGCGCACGCCCGCTCCGGCGGCTTCCTTGGCCGCGGCGACGGGGTCGGTGCCGTGGTCCTCGCCGTCGGTGATGAGGACGAGGGCTTTGGTCCCGGGATAGCGCCCGAGCATCGACGCTCCCAGGCGGATGGCGGAGCCGATGGCCGACCCGGGCACGGCGATGGCGCCCGGCTCGAGCGCGGAGAGCAGCTGCTTGGCGGCCTCGACGTCTCCGGTCACCGGGCAGACGACCTGCGCCTCGCCGGCGAAGGCGACGACGCCCACGCGCTCGCCCGCGAGCTGGTCGAGGAGCAAGGACAGCGCGTCCTTGGCCCGGTCGAGCCGGCTGGGCTTGACGTCTTGGGCCTGCATGGACAAGGACACGTCCACGGCGACCACGACCTGGCGCGCGTCCGAGCGCGTCTCCACCAGCTCCACGCCCCAGCGCGGCCCGGCCAAGGCGAGGAACAGGCACAGCAGCGCTCCCAGGCGCAGGCGGCCGCGCAGCGCGCGCGGCGCGGCCGCGTCGTCGGCGCAGCGCAGGACGGTGTCGCGCCGGCCCAGGGCGCGCGCGACGGC
>CAZTZW010000538.1:0-2077 GCA_964618085.1 uncultured Elusimicrobia bacterium | reverse complement strand
GTGGATCGGAGCCTCGCGCCTGCTCTCTCCCGTCGCGCCTCCGGCCGCGTCCGGCCTGCGTCCGGAGGGCCGCTTCCTCTGGGAGGTGTCGGCGCATCCGGGCCCCATGCTGGGCGCGGCCCTGCTCGCGCCCGCGGACGGCGACCTCATGCCCGAGAACCTGTCGTGGCCGCAGGTGCGGCGCGCGCCGCGTCCCCTGCGGGCCGCGCACCCCCGCGAGGACGCCGTCGAGCTGCGCGGCCGCGGCGCGGGCTGGGCCTACCTGGCCGAACCCCTGTATCCCGGCTGGTCCGCGACTTTGGAGTCGGGCGCGGGCGCGGGTCCCGTCGCGCCGCGCCGCGCGCTGGGCGCCTTCCAGATGTACGCCGTTCCCGAGGGGGAGTGGACCTTGCGGCTGCGCTACGCTCCCGCCTCCTTCCTGCGCGGCCTGCTGCTGACGCTGGCGGCGTTGCTGGCCGTCGGAGCCTATTGGTATCATCGGGCCCCGCGTGCGTCCAACCCATGAACCGTCGTGACACCATCGTCTTCGCCGCGTGGACCGCGCTCGTCGCGGCGCTGCTCGCCCCGACGTGGCTGGCGGGAGCGGCCTTCTTCAACCACGGCGACCTGTACACCTATCACGCGCCCCTGCGCTCGTTGACCGCCGCGTCGCTCCAGGAGGGCCGCATGCCCTACTGGAATCCCTACGTGCTGGGCGGCGTGCCGCACCTGGCCAACCCGCAGAGCGTCCTGTTCTATCCCGCCGCGCTGCTCTCCTCCCTGTTCCCCGTCATCCCCGCGCTCACCTTCGACCAGTGCGCGCACCTGCTGTGGGCCGGCCTGGGCTTCTTCCTGCTGGCGCGCGGCGCGGGTCTGGAGCGCGGCGGCGCGCTGGCCCTCGTCAGCGCCTTCGCGCTCTCGCCCTTCCTCGTCTACCGCGTGACGGCCGGCATCCCGACCTTGCTCGCGGCGCTGGCCTGGGCGCCGTGGGTCTGGCTGGCGTGGCTCTCGGGCTCGACGTTCCTCCTGGCCGCGTGCTGGGCCCTCCAGCTCTTCTCGGGCCACGGGCAGTTCCTCGTCGTCAACGCGGCCGGGATGGGGTTGTGGGCGCTGACGCGTCCCGACCGGGTCTCCCTGCTGGGGCGCGCGCTGACGGCGGGCGCGGCGGCCTTGGGTCTGACGGTCCTGCAGTGGTTGCCCACCGCCGAGTTCCTGCGGCATTCCAACCGCGGCGAGTGGGGCGCGGCCTTGGCCGGTTCCTACTCGCTCGACCCGCGTCACGCGCTGGCCTGGCTGTGGCCTGGCGCCCTCGGCACTCCGCTCGACGGCCGCTGGACCGGGGCCATCTCGACCTTCTACGAGGACGCGGGCGCCTATGCGGGGGCGGCCGCGCTCGCCTTGGCGGTGCTGGGTCTGGCGCGCGGACGCCGCGTCGCGGGGCTCGTCTTGGCCGGAGCCGGCGTCTTCCTGTCGCTGGGCGCCTACAACCCCCTGCTCGCGCCGTGGCTCGGCGCGTTCCCCTATCTGCGCACGCCGGCGCGCTGGTCGCTGCTGACCTTCTGGGGCGTGCTGCTGCTGGCGGGCGCGGGCGCGCGGGTCGTCCTGCGCGCGCGGCCCGCGTGGGTGCGCGCCCTCCTGGCCGTCGCTGCCTTCGTCGAGTTGGCGCGCTGGGACGCGCCCTTCCTGCGTCCCGAGGACGGCGCCGCCCGGTTGGCGCCCCGTGAGGGCCTCGCCGCGGAGCTCTCGGGAGCGCCCGCGCGCATCCTGGTCGACCCCAACGCGGCCAACCTCAACAAGACCATCCTCTATCGCGCGCGCGGCGTCAACGGCTACGACGCCTTCTACCCGGCGGGACGCGAGGTCTTCGCCGCCAAGGTCCAGGGCGAGCCCGCGGCCGACACGAGCCGCGTCCTCATCTCGCGCTGGCCGTCGCCGGAGCTGCGGCGCGAGGGCGTCGCCCACCACTTGGACTCCCAAGGCCGGCTGGGTCACGACATGTCGGCCTGGCCGCTGGCCGCCTTCGTGGACGCGAAGGGCGAGCCGCTGCGTCCCGCGCCGTCGGTCCTCGAGTCGTCTCCCGGGCGCTGGCGCGCGGCCG
>CAZTZW010000537.1:0-2083 GCA_964618085.1 uncultured Elusimicrobia bacterium | reverse complement strand
ACGGGAGACCTGCGCGAGGCGGCGCGGCCCTGGCGCGAGGCCCTGCTGCGCGGCGAGGGCGCCGTCATCGAGTGCGCGCTCACCGGTCCGCGCATGGGGCGCCGGCGCCTGCTCTCGCCCGAGGACGAGGAGGCGCGCGAGTGCTGGCGCGCCGAGGAGCCCGAGCTGGAGGAGTCCGCGGTCGGCGGCGGCGTCCTGCGCCTGTTCCGCGCCCCCTATCCGCCCATGGGCAAGGTCCTGCTCCTGGGCTCGAGCGAGGAAGTGCGGCGCCTGGCCGGCCTGCTCGACGGCCTCGGCTTCGTCGTCACGGTAGCCGACCCGCGGCCGGGGCGCCTGCGCGGCGAGGGCTGGGACCGCGAGCGCTGGAACCTCGTGGAAGGCGGCTGGGAGGCGGCGCGCGCGGCCTGCCGGCCGGACGAGGCGACCTCCATCGTCGTCGCGCTGCGCTCGCACGAGGAAGACCTGCGCGCCCTCAAGGGCGCTCTGCTCAGTCCGGCCCGCTACGTGGGGCTCGCCGGTCCCGCGGCGCGCGGCGCGCGCATGCTGACCGAGCTCAAGGAGGCGGGCATCGAAGCGGCGCCCGGCGTCTTGTCGGCGCCGGCGGGCTTGGACGTGGGGGCCGAGTCGGCCGAGGAATCCGCGCTCGCCCTGGCGGCCGAGATCCTCGCCGTGCGCGCCGGACGCAAGGGCGGGCGCCCCGGCCGCGTGCGCTCTCTGGGATCCTCGCCCGCTCAGCGCAAGGGCGGCGTGCGCATCCCCGGCCTCGTGCTCGCCGCGGGCCGCGGCAAGCGCTTCGGCGCCGCCTCCAAGCTCCTCGCCGACGTGGACGGCCAGCCGGTACTGCGCCACGTGGTGGAGGCCGCGCTCTCCGCCGCGCTCGACCCGGTCATCGTCGTGCTCGGCGCCGGCGCGGAAGCGGGCCTCCAGGCGCTGGCGGGGTTGGACGACCCGCGCCTGCGCGTGGTCTTCAACCCCTCATGGAAGTCCGGCAAGGCCTCCTCCATCGAGACCGGTCTGCGCGAGGTCCCCGCCGACGCGCCCGGCGTGGTGGCGCTCCTGGGCGACATGCCGCGCGTGCCCACCTGGCTCATCGAGCGCGTGCGCTCGGAGTTCGAGCTGTCGGGCCGTCTCTCCTTCCCCGTCTTTCCCGGCCCCGAAGGTCCCGTGAAGGGCCAGCCCACGGCCTACCCGCGCGAGCTGTTCAGCGAGGTGGGCCAGCTCATCGGCGACGACACGGCGCTCGCGGCCGCGCGCCGGCACTGGTCGGAGGCGGTCAAGATCCCGCTCGAGGACGGCCGTACGCAGGCCGACATCGACACGGCCGCCGACCTCGAGCTGCTGAAGGTCCGCCCCG
This sequence comes from uncultured Elusimicrobia bacterium, assembly GCA_964618085.1. Taxonomy (GTDB): domain Bacteria; phylum Elusimicrobiota; class Elusimicrobia; order UBA1565; family UBA9628; genus GWA2-66-18. Next base: position 729 of record CAZTZW010000537.1, on the reverse strand, counting down.
AGACGCAGGGCCGCCTGCTCTAGTCCTCGCCGCTTTTCAGGCCCGGCGTCAGCGCTTGAAGCGGTCCTTGAGGGACTGCGGGACCGCCGCCCAGACCTCGGCGGAGGTCGTGCGCATCACCAGGCCGAAGCCCGCGACGCCCAGCGCGAAGAAGAAGTAGCCGTAGGCCGTGGGTCCCAGCGCGAGGGACAGGCCGACCATGAGCGACTGGAGCACGAAGCCGCGGCCCATGGCGGCGGGGCCCTCGGCGGGCGACTTCTCGAGCCGGAACAGCGCGGTGTAGAGCGCGGCCGCGGCCCCGGTCGCCATCATCATCGCCGTCGCGACGGTGAGGAGGATGCTGGGCGTCAGCAGGGCCGTCGCGGCCACGCTCAGGCCGAAGGCCATGGCGACCGCGGGGAAGGCGCCCATCACGCGCTCGGCCGGGGTCGTCGTGGGCCAGGTGAAGCGGGCGCCGAAGGCGTTCTGCGCGAGCGCGGCGGTCGTGACGGCGGCGGTCATCGGCGCGAGGAAGCCGGCGCTCGTGCCCATGAAGACCATCTGGGCCAGGTCGAAGAGCACGAAAGCGGCGGCGCCGGCGATGGCGCCGTGGCTGAGGGCCGAGCCAAGGGTCGAGCCCGCGCCGTCGGCGCCGCGCGACGACCACAGGCCGAACAGCGCGCCGACGACGGCGCTCAGGACGGTGGCGAGCGGGGCGTAGAGCGTCACGAGCGCCAGCGCGCCGGGCTC
>CAZTZW010000536.1:0-2115 GCA_964618085.1 uncultured Elusimicrobia bacterium | reverse complement strand
GAGGCGGGCGACGCGCGCGGCGCTGGCCGCCAGCGCGGGCTCGTCGCCGGGTCCGACGGCCTGGCGGAGCAGCTCGACGGCGTCGCGCATCCCCTGGCGGTCGTGGGCGACGCAGAGCATGTCGTGCCCGGCGTCGAGGCACTTCAGTCCCGCCTCGGCCACGGGCCAGCGCCGGGTGATGGCGCCCATGCACAGGTCGTCGCTGATGATGAGGCCGTCGTAGCCGAGCTTGTCGCGCAGGACGCCGCGCACGAGCTTGCGCGAGAACGTGGCGGGAAGCTTGTCGTAGGCGGGGAAGACCACGTGCGAGGTCATCACGGCGTCGGTCCCGGCCGCGACGGCGTCGCGGAAGGGCTTGAGGTGCGTGCGCTCGAAGGCCGCCTTCGAGAGGCGGATGACGGGCAGGTCGACGTGCGAGTCGACGGCCGCCGCCCCCTGGCCGGGGAAGTGCTTGGCGCAGGCCGAGACGCCGTGGTCCTGCAGGCCGCGCGTGAAGGCCGCGCCCAGGCGCCCCGCCAAAGCGAAGTCCGCGCCGAAGGAGCGCATGCCGATGCCGGGGTTGTAGCCCGTCTCCACGTCGAGGACGGGGGCGAGGTTGAGGCGCACGCCCAGCGGCGCCAGCTCGAGGGCCATCTGGCGCCCGACGGCGTAGGCGCGCTTCGGGTCGCGGCCGCGGCCCAGCGCGGCGTTGCCGGGGAACGCGGTCAGGCCCGCCTTGAAGCGCAGGACCCAGCCGCCCTCGTGGTCCACCGAGACGAGGAGGGGGCGTCCCAGCCGCTGCTCCAGCTCGTCGACGTAGGCGCGCGTCTGCGCCGGGGTGTCGATGTTGCGCGCCAGCAGCAGGAGGCCGGTCGCGCCCGTCGAGCGGAACAACCCCGTCGTCTCGCGCGTAGGCTTGAAGCCGTACGCTCCGAACATGAACAGCGAGCCGGGGTCGGTCACGGGCGAAAGTCTAACAAAGGCGCCGTCACTTTGGTTAAACTAGGGGTCGTGGACGCTTTCACTTTCTTCAAGGACCATACCCCGCTCTTCGCCGGCGTGGCCGAGAAGCACCTCGAGACCCTCGCGGGCGCTACCGCGCTCCAAGCCTGCAAGAAGGGCGCCACCGTCCTGTTCCAGGGCATCACCGTCGACGCCGTCCACGTCGTCTGCATGGGCTCGCTGTCCGTCCAGATCAAGGTGCCCAACAAGGGCCTGACCACCGTCGCCGAGCTCTATCCCGGCGAGGTGTTCGGCGAGACCTCCATCTTCGAGATGGGCACCGCCGGGGCGACCATCAAGGCCGCCGTCGACGACACCTACGTCCTGGTCATCCCGCAGGACGCCTTCCGCCAGCTCCTGGCCGAGGACCCCGTCTTCGTCGAGCGCGTGAAGGCCCTCATCGCCTCGCGCAAGCCCATCCCGAAGGCCCCCTAGGAGTAGGTCCAAGGACCCTTGGTGGCCCGCGGCCTTCCCGCTATCATGACGGTATGGACGCTCTGACCTTCCTTTCCAGCCGAGTCGCGCTGTTCTCCGGAGTCGCCCCGGAGCAGATCGCGCCGTTGGCCGCCGCCGCGACCGTGGACTCCGTCGCGGCCAACCAGACCATCCTCTTCAAAGGCACCACCGTCGACGGGCTTTACGTGGTATGCACCGGCTCGGTCCTGGTGCAGGACAAGGTGCCGGGCAAGGGCATGACCGTCCTCGCCGAGTTGGGCGAGGGCGAGGCGTTCGGCGAGAAGTCCATCATCGAGCACGGCACCGCGAGCGCCACGGTCAAGAGCGGCGCCGCGGGCGCGGTCGTCATGATGATCCCGCAGGAGGCCTTCCGCCCCCTGCTCCAGCTCGACGAGGCCTTCGCCGTGAGGGTCAACACCCTGATCACATCGCGCCAAGCGTCCGCCGCCCAGCCCGCTTAAGTCAGCGCGGCTTCGCCAGCCAGTCGAGGACCTTCCCCATCGTCGCCTCGTCGTCGAGCATGCCCGCGCCGTGCCCGCCGGGCGCCTCTAAAACCGTGACGCCGCGCTTACCCATCTCGGTCGCCGCGTCGAAAGCGTAGGCGTCGGCGCGCGCGGCCACGGCCAAGGTCTTGGCCCCCTGGCGCAAGGTCAGGCGGACGCCGCGGTAATCGAGGCC
>CAZTZW010000535.1:0-2121 GCA_964618085.1 uncultured Elusimicrobia bacterium | reverse complement strand
CGGCAGCATCTCGACGTGGGTGAAGCCGAGGCTCTTCACGTGCTCGATGAGCCGGGGCGCCAGCTCGCGGTACGTCAGCGACCGCTCCCCTTCCTCGGGGACGCGCCGCCAGGAGCCCGGGTGGAACTCGTACACCGACATCGGCGCGTTCAAGGACGCGCGGGACGCGCGCGCGCGCATCCACTCCGCGTCGCGCCACTCGTAGTCGAGGTCCCAGACCACGGAGGCGGTGCGCGGCGGCTCCTCGTGGCGGAAGCCGAACGGGTCGGCCTTCTCGTGCTTGGCCCCGTCGGCGCCGTGGATGCGGTACTTGTACAGGGCGCCCTTCTTCACGCCGGGGACGAAGCCCTCCCAGATGCCGGAGGAGCCGCGCGGCTTGAGGGCGTGCTTGGTCTTCGCCCAGTCGTTGAAGTCGCCGATGACGTGGACCTTCTTGGCGGCCGGCGCCCAGACCGCGAAGTGCGCGCCGTCCTTGGTCAGGTGCGCGCCGAGCTTCTCCCACAGGCGGACGTGGGTCCCCTCGTTGAAGAGGTGGAGGTCGAGGTCGGTGAGCGGGGACTCGGGCGCGGAGGCGCCTTTCTTGGCGCTCACGCGCCCCCGGACGCGCGGCCGCAGGACTCGGTGAGCGCGCGCAAGCGGCCCGCCAGCTCGGGCGTCAGCGCGCCGTCGGCCAGGCGCCAGCGCCAGTTGCCCTCGCGCGTGCCCGGACGGTTCATGCGCGCGGAGGCCGGCAGGCTCAGCAGGTCCTGCGCGGGGGCCAAGGCCAGGCGCGCGGGCGAGCGCCAGACCTGCTCGACCATGGCCCACGCCGGGTCGGCGGGGACGCCGCCGACCGCCTCGTGGAAGGCCGCGCGTTCGCGCGCCACCGACTCGGGCGGGCGCAGGGCGTTGGCCGTGCCGTCGTCCTCGTACCAGCCGCGCGTCGTGTCGTTGTCGTGCGTGCCGGTGTAGGCGACCGCGTTCTCGGGCCAGCGGGCGGGCCGGTCCGCGACGACGTCGCCGAAGGAGAACTGGCCCAGGCGCATGCCCGGGAACCCGAAGGCGTCGCGCAGGGCCGCCACCGGCGGGGTGAGCGCGCCCAGGTCCTCGGCGAGGATGCCCAGTCCCGGGAGGCTGCGGCGGACCGCCGCGAACAGCGCGTCTCCCGGCGCCTGCACCCAGCGTCCGCCGCGCGCGTTCTCGGCGCCGGCCGGGACCTCCCAGTAGTTGCGGAAGCCGATGAAATGGTCGAGGCGCACCGCGTCGAACCGCTCGGCGACCGCGCGCAGGCGCGCCAGCCACCAGGCGAAGTCCGTCTCGGCGTGCCGCTCCCAGCGGTACAGCGGGTTGCCCCACAGCTGCCCGTCGGCCGAGAAGTAGTCCGGCGGCACGCCCGCCACCGCGAGCGGGCGGCCCTCGCCGTCGAGCTGGAACAGGTCCTGGCGCGCCCACACGTCGGCGCTGTCGTGGCGCGGATAGATGGGCAGGTCGCCGATGAGGCCCACGCCCCGCGACGCGGCCAGGCGGCGCAGCGCGTCCCAACGGCGCGAGAAGACCCACTGGTCGAACGCGTGCCGCTCGACCTCGTCGTGATGCTCGCGCGCGGCCTTGGCCAGGGCCGCGATGTCGCGGCGGCGCAGGCCCGCGTCCCAGTCGGTCCACGCCTTGCCGCCGTGCGCCGCCTTCAGCGCCAGGAACAGCGCGTGGTCGTCGAGCCACGCGCCCTCGCGCGCCCGGAAGGAGGCGTAGGCGTCGCGCTCGGACTTGAGCGCGTCGCGCTGGAAGCGCGCGCGCTCCTCGCGGCGGTCCGACTCCGACCCGGCCAGGGCGGGGTCTCCCGCGAAGCCGGAGGGAGAGGCGTAGGGCGAGCCCGTCTCGTCGGCGGGACACACCGGCAGCATCTGCCACCAGGACTGGCCCGCCCGGGCCAGGAAGTCGATGAACTCCCGCGCCGGGGCGCCCAGGACCGCGCCCGGCTCGCCGGGCAAAGAGGTCGGGTGGAGGAGGACGCCGCTCGCGCGGCGCGCCAGCGTCGGACGCGCTGTCATGACTTCATTCTATAATATGCCTCATGTGCAGCCGCTAACGGGTGGACGCGACGGGCGCCGAACTCGCGGCTCAGATCCCCGCGGGCCTCCTCTC